>NZ_JBJXIA010000008.1:0-264463 GCF_046115955.1 Variovorax sp. GrIS 2.14 | reverse complement strand
ACATCGCCGGCGCAGGCCATGACCACGTCGGGCGCAACGCCGTCGTCGTTGCTGGCCCAGTCCCAGATGCCCATGCCGATCTTGCAGTGGCGGGCGGCGGCATCGATGTCGAGCCACTGCGCCTCGGGCGGCTTGCCGGCAACGATCACGTTCACGTAGTTGCGGCTGCGCAGGCAATGGTCGACCACCGAAAGCAGGGTGTTGGCGTCGGGCGGCAGGTACACGCGCACCACCTCGGCCTTCTTGTTGACGACGTGGTCGATGAAGCCCGGGTCCTGGTGACTGAAGCCGTTATGGTCTTGCTGCCAGACGTGGCTGGTGAGCAGGTAGTTGAGCGACGCAATGGGGCGGCGCCAGGGAATGTGGCGCGTCACCTTCAACCACTTCGCGTGCTGGTTGAACATCGAATCGATGATGTGAATGAAGGCTTCGTAGCAGGAGAAGAGGCCGTGGCGACCGGTCAGCAGATAGCCTTCGAGCCAGCCCTGGCACAGGTGTTCGCTCAGCACTTCCATCACACGGCCATCGGCGCCGACGTGGTCGTCCCCAGGCTCGACTTCGGCGGTCGAGGTGCGGTCCGTCACCTCGAACAGCGCGCCGAGCCGGTTCGATGCGGTTTCGTCCGGGCCCATCACGCGGAAGTTGCTGTTGACGTCGTTCATGCGCATCACATCGCGCAAGAAGGCGCCGGTGATGCGCGTGGCTTCGGCGGTGCTGGCACCCGGCCGCGGCACGGCCACGGCGTAGTCGCGAAAGTCCGGCAACGCCAGGTCTTTCAGCAGGAGGCCGCCGTTGGTGTGCGGATTGGCGCTCATGCGGCGCAAGGCTTTGGGTGCGAACGACGCGATCTCGGGGCGCAGCGTGCCGGCCTCGTCGAACAGCTCTTCGGGCTTGTAGCTGCGCATCCAGTTTTCGAGGATTTGCACATGCGACGGGTTCTCGACGAAGCCGGTGAGCGGCACCTGGTGCGCGCGGAACGTGCCTTCGATCGGCACCCCGTCGACCACCTTGGGGCCGGTCCAGCCCTTGGGCGAGCGCAGCACGATCATCGGCCAGCGATGGCGTTTCTTGAAGCCATCGGAGCGGGCTTCGGTCTGGATGGCGCAGATCGCGTCGAGCGATGCATCGAGCGCGGCGGCCATTGCCGCATGCATGGCCAGCGGCTCGTGGCCGGACACGAAGTGCGGCTCGTAGCCGTAGCCCCGCATGAGCTGGGTCAGCTGCTCGTCGCCGATGCGTGCCAGCACGGTCGGGCCGGCGATCTTGTAGCCGTTCAGGTGCAGGATGGGCAGCACCGCGCCGTCGCGTGTGGGGTTCAGGAACTTGTTGGAGTGCCAGCTGGCTGCCAGTGCACCGGTCTCGGCCTCGCCATCGCCGACCACACAGCAGGCGATGAGGTCGGGGTTGTCGAACACCGCCCCGTACGCGTGCAGCAACGAGTAGCCGAGCTCGCCGCCTTCATGGATCGAGCCGGGCGTCTCAGGCGCGACGTGGCTCGGGATGCCGCCCGGAAACGAGAACTGCTTGAAGAGCCGCTGGATGCCTTCGGCGTTTTGCGTGACGTACGAGTACACCTCGCTGTAGGTGCCTTCGAGGTAAGTGTTGGCCACCACGCCGGGACCGCCGTGGCCCGGACCCGCGATGAAGATCGCATTGAGGTCGCGGGCGACGATGGCGCGGTTCATGTGCGCGTAGACGAAGTTGAGGCCCGGCGTGGTGCCCCAATGCCCGAGCAGCCGCGGCTTGATGTGCGCCAGCGTCAGTGGCTCGCGCAGCAAGGCGTTGCCCATCAGGTAGACCTGACCGACCGAGAGGTAATTGGCGGCGCGCCACCAGGCGTCCAGCTGCGAGAAGTCGGTGGGGTTCGCGGTCGGCATCGGCAGTGACATCAGCATGGGCTCCGGGTTATTCGATCGACAACGCAGCAGAAGGCAATTTCAAGTGGACCGTCTGGCTCGCTGCAGCGGCGCTCACCGGCGTGTCCGCGAGCTCGGGCGCACGCACGAGCAGCACCGGCACCGGCGAGCAGCGCAGCACCTGTTCTGCGCTGCTGCCGAGAAACGCACGCCCTACGCCGCGCCGTCCGTGGGTTCCGAGCACGATCAGATCGGCGCCCCACGACGTCGCTTCGGTGGTCACGAGCAACTGCACCGTTGCGGCCAAGCCGTCGAGCAGCACGGAATCGACTGGCACGCCCGCCGCCTTGACCGTGGCGGTCGCTACTTCGAGTAGCTTGCTGCCGTTCTCTCGGACGATCGTCAGCCAGTCGCCCGTGCCGGCGTAGCACTCCATCGCGAAGCCTGCGGACAGTTCATCGGTCACGTGAATCAGCCGGAGCCGGCCACCGGTCAGTTTGGCCAGTTGAATCGCTTCTTCGAGGCCGCGTGCGGAGGTCGCACTGCCGTCGATGGGAACCAGGATCTTTTGGTACATGGCGCGCTCTTTTCTGAAATAGGGGGGGCCGTGAGTGAGATGAAGTCGGTGGCGTCAGTATGGAAGCCGTCTTTTGGCCGAGCTTGATAAAGATCAAGGGAAATCGGCATTGCCATCGGCTCGAACGGAGCGCGAAATTCCAGCGCTCGGTTCAGCGCGCCAGGAGGGTGATCAACAGCACCGCCTGCAGCACGAAGCGATGGTTCGCTGTTCGTTGCGCATCCTCGACGCTTGCCGCCGGGCCGGCCAGCACCCAATGTTCGGTATCGGTCGCATCGACGACGAAGGGCGCATCGATTGCCGACGCATCCTGAAGCGCATCGACAGGGCTGTCCATCGAATGCACGTCGAAGCCGAGTTGCCGTGCGCCCTGCAGGAAGCTTCGACCGCGGCCGGTCGTCACGTCGCCGACAAAGAGCAGCGCTGCCTCGGCTGTATTGGCCGCGGCGGCTACATTGAGCGGGCGCTGCTCGCACAGTGCCATGAGGTCGGCCAGCACCGCAGCGGGATGCCCTTCGAGCCCGCGGTAGACGGGAATGCCTGCCTGGCTTTCGATCTGCGCAGCCGAGATGGCCGACACGCTCCCGCAATCGACGGCGTCATAAAGGCGGCCGAGCATCTTCGGCAAGTTTTGGAACTCGCTCCCCGGTGGCCCGATCGAGTCGCCCAGCCAGACATCCGCGACCCGGGCGCCGAGGGCCGCTGCTGCGTCCTGGAACACCGAGTCGTCCTGCGGCGCCGACGTGGCGCGCAACAGCGCCAGGTTCTTGCCCGCGAGCGGCAGCCCCTCGCCGACCAGGGCGTTGGCCTTGAGGCTGCGCGCGAGGTCGAACGTGCGTCGAACATCCGCTCCGCCCAAGCCCTGGCTTGGCCAGAAAGTTCTATCGACAGGTGCGGCGGGCAAGTTCATAGGCGTGTCCGACCTTAGGTGCGCCTTCAAATCGGCGATTGATTTGCGTCAAGCCATTGCGCAAAAAAGGTGGCAGCGCACTCAAGACACAAAGCGTTGACGGTCTGTTACGCAACGCGCCCTTGCGGTGGTGAAGCTGTTGCACTCGGCGAATAGGCTTGCCTCACTCCATCAGGAACCTACAAGGAACCCACCATGTCATACGCCGCACTGCAGCAACCGATGCCACTTTCGAACCGTGCCACGCTCTCCATCCCGAGCGCCGGACCGAGCGCGGCACAAGCCCCGCTGCAGCGTATCGGCGACATGCTGCGGCTCATCGAGCAGAGCGTGCCGATCACCAAGCGCGTCGTGCGTGCCGGCGATTCGGTCTATCAGGCGGGACAGGATTTCGAATGTCTCTACGTCGTCAACGCCGGCTTCTTCAAGATGGTGAACCTGTCGAGCGAAGGCCGCGAGCAGGTCGTCGGCCTGCATCTCAAGGGCGACTGGCTCGGTCTCGACGGCATCGCGAACGCGCACTACGGCTGCGACGCGGTCGCAATGGACACCGGCGAGCTATGGGCCATTCGCTACGACGACCTGCTGCGCGCCAGCCTGCGTACGCCCGCATTGCTCACCGCATTGCACCAGACCATGAGCCGCGAACTGGTGCGAGAGCAGGACTCGATGCTGTCGATGTGCACGCTGTCGGCCGACGCGCGAGTGGCAGGCTTTCTGCGCTATTGGGCTGAAGCGTTGGCCCAGCGCGGTCTCCGCACCGATCAATTCACCCTGCGCATGACGCGCGCCGAGATCGGCAACTACCTCGGCATGACGCTCGAATCGGTGAGCCGAGCACTGTCGCGGCTGGCACGGGGGGACGTGATCCGCTTCTCGGAGAAGGGACGTCGCGACATCCATATTCCCCATGTCGAAGCGCTGACCGCTTTCATGCAGCGCGGGTCGGTAGCGTCGGCGGCAGTGGCGCTGCACTGAGCGCCCGCAGCATCGCGCGCTCCAGCTCCAGGCGCGTACACGGTTTGGGCAGCAACTCCCAATCGGGCGGTGCATCGGCCAGCTCGCTCGAAAAGCCCGACATCAGCAGCACTGCCAACGCGGGCCGCAACGCATGCGCCTTGGCCGCCAGTTCCGTGCCCTGCATGCCGACGCCGAGCGCGATGTCGGTCAGCAGCAAGTCGATCGCGCTGCCGGCCATCAACGAGGCCAGCGCCTGCTCGGCCTGGCCGCAGGCGACGGCCTCGCATCCCATCGACGCCAGAAATTTCTGCAGCACGCTCCGTACTTCGGCATCGTCTTCGACCAGCATCACACGAAGGCCATGCGGCACAGCGCCGTGCGTGACGTCGGCGATGCGGTCGTCGTCCGCAGCGTCCTCGCCGTCGCTGTCGTAATCGAAGTAGTCGTCGTCCTCGGCGCGCGGCAAGAAAAGCGTGACGGTCGTACCCGCACCGGGCGCGCTGACCAGCTTGACGGCGCCGTGCGACTGCTTGGCAAAGCCGTACACGGTCGACAGCCCGAGCCCAGTGCCGCGACCGGCTTCCTTGGTCGTAAAGAACGGTTCGAAGGCCCGCTCCTGCACGGTTTCGGGCATGCCATCGCCGGTGTCCGACACGGCAATGGCGACGTAGCCTGTAGGCATGGAGGGCTGGGCTTGCGTGTCGTGGTCCGAGCGCAGGTCGGCCGGCAGCGCGGACACCACCCGGCAAGAAAAAGTCAGCGTTCCGCCTTGCGGCATCGCATCGCGCGAGTTGATCGCGATGTTGAGCAGGGCCGACTCCAGCTGCCCGGCATCGGCCATGCACAGCGCCGCGTCGGCGACCAGCGTGATGGCGATGCGCTGGTCGAGCGTGCGCCGCAGCATGTCGGTGAGCGACAGCAGCAGGGCGCGCGTGTCGACGATGGTCGGCTGCAGCACCTGCCGCCGGGAAAATGCGAGCAGCTTGCCGGTGAGTTCTGCGCCGCGTCGCGTGGCGCGCATGGCAGCGCCGATGAGTTGCTGCGACACCGCGTCGTCGCCGATGGCGGGCGAGTCTTCAAGCACCTGCAGGTTGCCCGAGATCACCGTCAGCAGGTTGTTGAAGTCGTGCGCGATGCCGCCGGTGAGCTGCCCCACGCTTTCGAGCCGCTGCGCGTGGCCGAGCGCTTCCTCGATCTGCGTACGTTGCAACACGGTGGCCAGCAAGCTCGACAGCGATTCGAGAAAGCGCACCTCTTCATCGCCGAAGCGCCTTGCGGTGCGCGAGCGCACGGACAGCACACCAATGGTGCGACCTCGGTCTGCCAGCGGCACCGTGATCTCGCAGACGAAGCCGGCAGCCAGGTAGTGCGATGGAATAGTGAAGCGCGACTCTGCTGCGTAGTCGCCCATGAGCACCGACTGGCCGCTCGACATCACATGGCCGGAGGGTGATTGGGCTTCGTTGGCGATGCGATCGCCGATCGCTTCTTCAGGCAGCAGCCCGACGCCAGCGGCAATGCGGAATTCGGCTCCATTGGGTTCGAGCAGCAGCACCTTCGCCGTTTCGACCTGAAGCGCCTCTGCAGCTATGACGGGCACCTGGTCCAGCAGAAGATGCAGATCCGCCACGTCGACAGCGTGCCTGCTGAACTGCGCCAGATGCTCGGCATAGCGCGCACGCTGCAGCGCATGCTGGACGCGCGGATAAGAAGCGACGCTGCGGATGGCGGCCACGACCAGCGGCAGCCCGTGATCGTTGAGCGGGCTGAGCGCAATTTCGACCATCACCTCGCTGCCGTCGCGCCGTTTGGCGACCAGGTCCATCTGCGTTCCCATCGGGCGCTTGCGTGGGTGCGTGGCATAGCCCTCGCGGTAAGCGGCATGGCGCGGGCGAGTCGCGTCGGGCACCAGCGTGTCGACCGACATGCCCACCAGTTCATCTGCGGTGTAGCCGAGCAGTTCGAGGGCGGTCGGGTTGGCCAGCACGATCACGCCGCGCTGGTCGACCACCAGCAGCGCATCGGGATAGGCGGCGAACAGCGTGCGGAACACGGTGCCGTCGTCGAAGCCGGGAACGACCGGCTTGCGCGGTGTATTCATGCCGACACGACGGCGGGCACGAAAAGATAGCCGGCGCCGCGCACCGACTTGACGATGCGTGGCTGGTTCGGGTCGTCGCCGAGTTTGCGGCGCAGCCGGCCGATCTGCACGTCGATGGTTCGATCGAACGGGCCACCATCGCGGCCTCGTGTTCGCTCCAGCAGGAAGTCGCGCGACAGCACGCGGCCGGTGTTTTCGGCCATGACGCGCAGCAGATCGAACTCGCCAGTGGTGAGCGGCACTTCATCGCCCTGCGCCGCGCGGAGGCGGCGCGCTGCGATGTCGAGCGTCCAGCCGGAGAAGCGAAGCATCGTGGGTGGCGCATCGGGCGCGGACGCCGCGTCGACGACCGCCACTACAGGCGCCGCCGCGGGCGCTGCAATCCGGCGCAACACAGCCCGGATGCGCGCCAGCAGTTCGCGCAGATCGAAGGGCTTGGTCACGTAATCGTCAGCGCCTATCTCCAGGCCGACCACCTTGTCGACAGCATCGCCGCGGCCAGTCACGATCACCAGTCCGCACTGCCATCGCTCTCGCACCTGCCGCGCGATGGTGATGCCGTCTTCACCCGGCAAGCCGAGGTCGAGCAACACGACCGCCGCCGGGTCTTGCCGCATCAGGTCGAGCAGGGCTCGGCCCGAATGGCGCTGGCTGACACGAAAGCCGTGGACCTGCAGATAGTTGGCCAGCAGCAGGGTGATCTCGGTTTCGTCGTCGAGAACAGCGATGTGGATGGAGGTTGAGGGCACGCACCATGTTAGATGCAAGAGAAGTCATGGAGTGCGGCGTTGGACACATTGATCGCGGATTGACCTGCATCAAGCCTTCCCGCGCTGCAGGCGCTTTCAATCGGTGCTGCGCAATGTTGCGCATCCTATGACCCTCGTCTTTTCAAACTTCATGAACACGTCCATCTCAACGTCGGCCCCGAACCGCAGGCGCAGGGCCTTTCTCGTTGGCGGCGGCATCGCGTCGTTGTCGGCCGCCGTGCTGTTGATTCGCGATGGCGGATTTCAGGGCACCGACATCTTCATCTTCGAAGAGATGCAGGTAGCAGGCGGCGCACTGGACGGTTCAGGCGATGCCGAAGCAGGTTACGTAACCCGCGGCGGCCGCATGTGGACCGAGGAGGCTTATGTCTGCTTGTGGAATGTGCTGGATTCGGTGCCGGACCGTCACGGCGCAGGGTCGCTGAAAGACGCGGTCTGGGACTTCAACGAAGCTTTGCAATCGCACGCCAACGCGCGGCTCATCGACCGGCAGCACCGCATCCTCGATGCGGCCGATCTGGGCTTCGATGCGCGCGACCGCCTCGATGTGCTGCGCCTGCTCGCCACGCCGGAGCGCATGCTCGGCGCCGAGCGTATCGAAGACTGCTTCACCGAGCACTTTTTCAACTCCAACTTCTGGGCGATGTGGCGCACAACCTTCGCCTTCCAGAACTGGCACAGCGCCGTCGAAATGCGACGCTATTTGCTCCGCTTCCTGCAGGAGCTGCCGCGCATTCACACGCTGGCCGGCGTTCGTCGCACAGCCTTGAATCAGTACGACTCGATCGTCCGACCGATGCAGGACTGGCTCGCGGGGCAAGGCGTGACGTTCCAGTTCGGAACCAAGGTCATGGACATGGATTTCGAAGACTTCGCAGAGATGACCGAGGTCGCGCGCAACACCGACGGCTTGCGCGTCACTGCCATCCATTGCAATCGCGGCGACGAGTTCTTCTTGCATCAGGTCGGGCCCGACGATGTGGTCTTTGCCACGCTCGGTTCGATGACCGCCGACACCCGCATCGGCGACAACGATCACGCGCCGGCACTGTTGCGAGACAAGCGCGACGGCGGCTGGACGCTTTGGGAAAACCTCGCGCGCAAGGTGCCGACCCTGGGCCGACCGGAGACGTTCAACGGCAACGTCGACGAGAGCAAGTGGGAGTCTTTCACCGTCACGCTGCGAAGCCCCTTGCTGGTGAAGCGCATCGAAGCGTACTCAGGCAACGGGCCGGGCACGGGCGGCCTCATGACGTTCAAGGACTCGCCGTGGTTGATGTCGATCGTCGTGCCGCACGCACCGCACTTCGCGGGTCAACCCGAGGGCGTCTACACGATATGGGGCTATGGGCTCTTCATCGACAAGAAGGGCGACTACGTCGACAAGTCGATGGCCGAGAGCAGCGGTGAAGAAATCCTGACCGAGTTGATGCACCAGTTGGGTTTCGAAGACATCCTCGAAGAAGTGCGTCGCACCAGCACCGTGATCCCGGTGATGCTGCCTTACATCACGAGTCAGTTCGAGCGTCGCGAGCCGACGGATCGGCCCGCTGTCGTTCCCGGTGGCACCCGCAATTTCGCAGTGCTCGGCCAGTATGTGGAGATTCCGGAAGATGTGGTGTTCACTGTCGAGTATTCGGTGCGCAGCGCGATGCATGCCGTGTACGGACTGCTGCACCTGAAGAACGAGATTCCTGCGATCTATCACGGGGCGGTGCATCCCAAGGTGGCGCTGGAGAGCTTCAAGGCGCTCATGCTTTGAGGGTAAGCCCTCATGGCCGCGCTTCGTTCAAAGATTAGATTTGGTTATCCCGCATAACCATTGGTTATGCGCCATCACCATGTTCTTTGACGACCTCTTCAGGAGAAGCGCCGCCATGACTTTCAAACTCGCCACCCTTGCCGCCGTGCTGGCCACCACGATGCTGGGCACCGCCCATGCCGATCTCACCATTGGCGTGGTGCAACCACTCACCGGACCGGCTTCCGGCCTCGGCATTCCTGTCAACAAAGCTATCGCGCTGTGGCCCAAGACCATCGCGGGCCAAACGCTCAAGGTGATCGTGTTGGACGATGCCAGCGATCCCACGACGGGCGTCAAGGACGCGCAGCGCCTGGTCACCGACGACAAGGTCGACGTCATTGTCGGCTCGTCCGCCACACCGGTGGCCGCACCGATGGCCGAGGTCACGGCCGAGTCGGGCACGCCGCAGCTGTCGACGTCGCCGGCCGGGCTGCCACCCGGCAAAGACAAGTGGTTCTTCAGGCTGCCGCAGTCCAACGGTGTCATGGCCTACGCGGTCATCGAGCACATGAAGAAGCAGAACATCAAGACGGTGGGCTTTCTCGGCTACACCGATGCTTACGGCGAGCTGTGGCTCAAGGCGTTTACCGAACAGGGCGCCAAGGCCGGCATCAAGGTCGTCGGTGTGGAGCGCTTTGCACGCGCCGACACCAGCGTGACAGCGCAAGCGCTCAAGCTGACTTCTGCCAACCCCGACGCGATACTGATCGTGGCCTCGGGCAGCGGCGCCGGCATGCCGCAAAAAGCCATTGTCGAGCGCGGCTACAAGGGCAAGATCTACCAGACGCACGCAGCCGCATCACCCGACCTGATGCGCACGGCGGGCAAGGATGCCGAAGGCACGTTCGTCGTCTCCGGCCCGGCGATGATCGGCGCCCAGTTGCCCGACAGCCATCCGTCGAAGAAGGCCGCGGTGGCGTTCGTGCAGCAGTACGAGCAAGCCTACGGCCCGGGCTCGCGCAACCAGTTTGCAGGACACGGCACCGACGCATTGACCGTACTCGAAATCGCCGTGCCAGTCGCGCTGAAAAAGGCCAAGCCCGGCACACCTGAGTTTCGTGCTGCACTGCGCGATGCCATGGAGAACATGGGTCGCACCGTGCTGGCGCACGGCGTCCTCAACTGGACCGCCGACGACCATTGGGGCTACACCAACGAGACCGGCGTGATGCTCAAGGTCGTGAACGGGGAGTTCAAGGTCGAGCAGTAACCGCCGCGTCGGCGAAGGGCAGCGACACTGTGAAAAGTGCGCCGCCGGCTACGGGGCTCGACGCCTCGATGCGACCGCCATGCGCCTTCACGATGGCGTGCGACAGCGCCAGTCCCAGGCCGATTCCCGGCACCGCGCCGGCACGTGCTGCGGCGCCGCGATAGAAGCGCTCGAACACGTAGGGCAGATCCTGCTTCTGGATGCCAGGGCCTTCGTCGCCCACGCTCACCCGGGCTTCGGCGCCCTCGGTCGCCAGCTGCACCGTCACCCGGCCGCCGTGCGGTGAAAACTTGACCGCGTTGTCCAGCAGGTTGGCCAGCACCAGACTCGCCGGCCCGCGCGCCACCATCAGCTCGTGCCGCATCGCCGATGGCGCCAGTGCCATGCGCACGCCACGCTCCTGAGCAGCGCTCTCCTGCCGTGCCATCGCCTCCTCGACCAGCGCCTTCAACGACGCGGTTTCGGTCGGCCCGCGCTCTTGGCCGGCATCGAGCCGCGCCAGCGTGAGCAGTTCTTCGACGAGAAGGGTGAGACGTTCTACTTCTTCGACGCATGAGCGCATCGCATCCACATAGGCGGCCGGTTCCCGGGGTCTGCGCAGTGCGAGTTCGAGTTCGGTGCGCAGGCGCGACAAGGGCGAGCGCAGCTCGTGCGACGCGTCGGCGGTGAAGCGTTTCTGTGCATCGAAGCCGTGCTCCAGGCGGTCGAGCATCTCGTTGAGCGTCTGCACCAGCCGGCCGATCTCGTCGTCGGTGCCCGGGTGCGGCAAGCGACGACCCAGGCTGGCATCGCCGATGCGGTGTGCCTGTTCGACCACATCGCCGATCGCGTTGAAGGCGCCTCGTGTCAGCAGGAAACCCGCCGCGCCGACGGCCAGCAGCAGCGTCGCGCCCATCACGCCGAACAGCACGCTGGCGGTCTCGACCACACGGTCGACGTCGTCCAGCGAGCCCGCCACCTGCACGGCGCGCACATTGCCGTGGCCCTGCACCGGCAGTGACACCAGGCGCGTCGGCTCACTGCCAAAGCTATGCAGCGTCTCGAAAACCACTTCGCCCGCTGCTAGTCGCCTGGAAAGATCGGGCGACAACGGCAGGCGGGCCGCGCCGAGGTTGCGGCTGCGCGCCAGCACCTCGCCGTCGGCGCCGACGATCTGCAGCAGACGGTCGAGCCGTTCGAACGATGGCGGCGCGCCAGCGGCCACCGCCTCGTGCACGGTGACGGCCTGACCGCCTTGCTCGGGCAGCGCAGCGGCTTCGGTTTCAGCCAGCGCCAACAGGGCCGCGTCGAGCTGCGCATGCACCTCGCGCGACAGCGTCCAGTAGGCAGCCAGCGCCGTCACGGTCAGCACCACGACGATGACGGCCTGGTGCACCAGCGTGAGCCGGCGGCGAAAACTGATCATGCTTCGCCTTCCGCGGCACCGAGCCTGAAGCCGCGCCCGCGCACCGTCTGGATCAGCGTTGGCAGCCCCGGCGCATCGATCTTGCGGCGCAGGTTGCCGACATGCACGTCGATCAGGTTGTCGATGGCGACCAGGTCGGCCTTCCACACTTGCTCGGCGAGGCGCGACCGGCTGACCACGTCGCCGGCCTGGCGCATCAGCACCTCGAGGATCGCGTATTCCTTGCGCGTCAGGGTGAGTACCGTGCCGGCGCGCTGCACACGCTGGGCCATCGGGTCGAGGCTCAGGTCGCCGACCGTGAGCACGGACGGCCGCGTCAGCTCCGAGCGGCGCAGCAACGCTCGGGCGCGGGCCAGAAGTTCGTCGAAAGAAAAGGGCTTGGTGAGGTAGTCGTCGGCGCCGGTATTGAGGCCGGTCACGCGGTCACCCAGCGCGTCACGCGCGGTCAGCATCAGGATCGGCGTGTGGATCTTGTGGCGCCGCAACGCCACGCACAACGCCAGGCCGTCCTTGCCGGGCAGCATCCAGTCGAGGATCAGCAGGTCGTAGTCGGAGGCAAAAACGCGCTGTTCGCCATCTTCGGCGGAGCCTGCGATGTCGACCAGAAAACCCTCTTCCTCGAGCCCGCGCGCGAGCAGGCGGGCCGCTTTTCCATCGTCTTCGACAAGAAGAATTTTCATAACGGCCGCGAGTCTCGCACCAATGCCCGGCGGCCAGCCCGGCGAACGCCGATCCTGAAGAAGACTTCAGGATTTCTTGCGGCGTTCTTCAGGCGTGGCTGTCTAAGCTGCGTCGCGCTCCCGGTGGACGGACTCGTTCTGCAGCCGACTGAGTCGATCAACAGAAAAAACAGGGAAAAAACATGCATGACGACAAAGGAAAGTCGCGCCGCGCGCTGCTCGTGATTTGCGCCGTGGCGCTGATCGCCATTGGCGTCGCATGGTGGTTCATGGCAAGTTGGGCACATGCCGCCGAGGCGGCAAAGGCCGTGCCGGTGCGTGTGCTGGAGCACGTCGGTGCCCAGGTGGTGGTCCCCGAGGGCTCGCCCTTGCGACAGTCACTGGTCGTGGCCGGGGCCGACGCGCAGGCGATTGAGGTGCCGCTGTCGCTGCCGGCGGTGGTCGAGGCCGATCCGGCCAAACTGGTCAAGGTGTCGCCGCCCGTGACGGGGCGCGTGGCGAGCCTGGACAAAGGCCTGGGCGATGCGGTGCGTGTGGGCGATGTGCTGTTTCGCATCGATTCTGCCGATCTGGCGCAGGCGCGCAGCGACGCACAAAAGGCTCGGTCGACCCTGGCGCTCGCGACGCAGTCGCTGGAGCGGCAACGCGCGCTCGGCGCGTCCGGCATCGCGGCCAATCGCGAGATCGAACAGGCGCGCAACGATTTCGACCAGGCGCAAAGCGAAGTGGCGCGCACCGGGGCGCGGCTGATGCAACTCGGCGCAGGGCAGGCCGACAAGCCGGATGCAGGGCCGGGCACGGCCGGCACGGGCCGCCTGCTGGCCGTGCGCTCGCCGGTGGCGGGCCGCGTGATCGACCTGAGCGCTGCGCAGGGCGCGTACTGGAACGATGCAACCGCCTCGCTGATGACGGTGGCCGATCTGTCCAGAGTGTTCGTGACCGCCAGTGCGGGCGAGGCCGATCTGAAGGCGCTGTTCGTCGACCAGCCGGTGCGCGTGGTCCTCGACGCTTTTCCCGGCGAAGCCCTGAGCGGAACGGTGCGCTACATCGGCGAAGTGCTCGACCCCGACACCCGGCGCGTCAAGGTGCGCATGGTGTTCGACAACCGCGACGGCCGTCTGAAGCCGGGCATGTTCGCCAACGCCACCTTTCTGTCGAAGCCGCACAACGGACTGCTGGTGCCGATGGACGCGGTGGTGCAAAGCGGATTGCACAGCCGCGTGTTCGTGGAAGCATCGCCCTGGCATTTCGAGCCGCGCGTGGTGCGTGTCGGTCCACGGGTCGGCGACCGGATCGAGGTGCTTGCCGGCCTGAAGAGCGGCGAGCGCGTGGTGGTACAGGACGGGGTGCTGCTGGATGATTGACGCATTCGTCACCACCTGCCTGAAGCGGCGCGGCATCGTCTGGCTGGTGTTCGCCATGGCGGCCGGCTATGGCGCCTGGTGCTGGACCCAGCTGCCGCTCGAGGCTTATCCCGACATCGCCGACACCACCTCGCAGGTGGTCACGCAGGTGCCGGGGCTGGCCGCCGAAGAGGTCGAAAAGCAGATCACGATTCCGCTCGAACGCGAGATCATGGGCACGCCCGGCATGTACGTGATGCGCTCCAAGAGCACCTTCGGTCTGTCGCTGATCACCGTCGTGTTCCGCGATGGCGCCGAAGACTACTGGTCGCGCCAGCGGCTGCAGGAGCGCATCGGTGGCGTCGCCCTGCCGTACAGCGCTCAGCCTGGCCTCGACGCGCTGACATCGCCCATCGGCGAGATCTACCGCTACACCCTCGAATCGAAAACACGCGACCTGCGTGAGTTGTCGGAGTTGCAGCGCTGGAAGGTGATCCCGCGCCTGAAGCAGGTGGCGGGCGTCGCCGACGTGTCGAACTTCGGCGGGCTCACCACGCAATTCATGGTGGAGTTCGATCCGGCCAAGCTCAGCAAATACAACATCACGCTGGCCCAGGTCACGCAGGCGATCAACGCCAACAATTCGAGCGCCGGCGGCAGCGTGCTGACGCGCGGCCAACAAGGTTTCGTGGTGCGCGGCGTGGGGCTCATCAGCGGTCTGGACGACCTGGCGCAGATCGTGGTGAGCCAGAAGAACGGCGTACCCGTGCTCGTGAAAGACCTCGGCGAAGTCAAGCTCGGCAACAAGGAGCGGCAAGGCATCCTCGGCAAGGACAGCAACCCCGACACCATCGAAGGCGTGACGCTGCTGCTCAAGGGAGAGAACCCTTCGACGGTGCTCGACGGTGTGCACGAAGCGGTGCGCGACCTCAACGACAACGTGCTGCCGCAAGACGTCAAGGTCGTGCCCTACCTGGACCGCACCATGCTGGTCCAGGCGACGGTGCACACGGTCGGCAAGACATTGCTCGAAGGCATGACGCTGGTCACGCTGGTGCTGCTGCTGTTCCTGGGCAGCCCGCGCGCCGCGCTGATCGTGGCGCTGACCATTCCGATGTCGTTGCTGACGGCTTTCGCCTTCATGCACCAACTGAAGATTCCGGCCAACCTGCTGTCCCTGGGCGCGATCGATTTCGGCATCGTGGTGGACGCGGCCATCGTCGTGATGGAGAACATCCTGCGCCAGCGCGAGGCGCATGCAGACCGACCCCTGAAGCCGCGCGACGTACTCAAGGCCACCTTGCAGGTGACGCGCCCGATCTTCTTCGGCATGGTCGTCATCATCACGGCCTACACGCCGCTGTTCGCCTTTCAGCGCATCGAATACAAGCTCTTTGCCCCGATGGCTTTTGCGATCGGCTTTGCACTCGTCGGCGCGCTGGCGGTTGGGTTGCTGCTGATTCCGGGGCTGGCCTACCTGGCCTACCGCAAGCCACGCCGCGTGTTTCACAACCGCGCACTCGAAAAGCTCGGCCAGTGGTACGAACAGCTGCTGCGACGCATCGTCGGGCAACGTGCGCTGACGCTGGCCGCTTTTGCGCTGGCCTTCGTCTGCGTGATCGGTGCCGCGGCGACCATTGGGCGAGACTTTCTGCCATATCTCGACGAAGGTTCGCTCTGGTTGCAGGTCACCTTGCCGCCGGGCATTTCGCTCGACAAGGCGACGCAGATGTCGAACCGGTTGCGCGACGCCACGCGTGAGTTCGACGAGGTCTCGTACGTCGTCACGCAACTCGGCCGCAACGACGACGGCACCGATCCATGGACCGCGTCGCACATCGAGGTGAGCGTCGGACTGCATCCCCAGGCCGAATGGAAATCGGGCCTCAGCAAGCAGGAGTTGATCAGCGGCCTGGCGGCGCGCTTTGCGCAGTTGCCCGGCACGCAGGTCGGCTTCACGCAACCGATGATCGACGGCGTGCTCGACAAGCTCGCTGGCGCACACAGCGATCTGGTGGTCAAGATCTACGGCAACGACTTCAAGGAAACGCGGCGTATCGCCAGCGAAATCGACCGGGTGCTTTCCGCAGTGCCCGGTGCAGCCGACGTCATCATCGACCAGGAGCCACCGCTGCCGCAGCTGCGCATCGAGGTCGACCGGGCGGCGGCTGCGCGCTATGGCATCAACGTGGCCGACATCGCGGACCTCATCGGCACCGGCATCGGCGGTGCACCGGTGGCGCAGTTGTTCGTCGACGAGCGGCGCTACGACATCGCGGTGCGCTTCACGCCGCAGAGCCGGAGCGACCCCGACGCGATCGGCCGGCTGGTGTTGAGCGCACCCGGTGGCGCCAAGGTGGCGCTGTCTCAGGTCGCGACGCTGCGGCTGGACGATGGCGAAAGCACCATCACGCGCGAAATGGGCAAGCGGCATCTGACGGTGCGGCTGAATCTGCGCGGGCGCGATCTGTCGTCCTTTCTGGAAGATGCGCACACCCAGATCGAGGCCAAGGTGAAGTACGACCACGCGCACATCCAGCTCGCGTGGGGCGGCCAGTTCGAGAACCAGCAGCGTGCGCAGGCTCGGCTGATGCTCATCATGCCGATGGTCATCGTCCTGATGTTCGCGCTGCTTTTTGCGCAGTTCAAGAACCTGTGGCAACCGTCGTTGATCCTGCTGGCTGTGCCGCTCGGCGCGCTCGGGGGGTTCGTCGCCTTGCATCTGCGCGACATGACGCTCAACGTGTCGAGTGCGGTCGGCTTCATTGCTTTGTTCGGCGTGACGGTGATGAACGGCATCATCATGGTGTCGAACCTGAACCGGTTGCGCGTGGAAGAAAAGCTGCCGCTGCGCGAGGCCGTGATCCAGGGCGCTCGGGAACGCTTTCGTCCGGTGCTGATGACGGCAACGGTGGCAGCCCTCGGCTTGCTGCCGGCCGCGCTGGCGCATGGGCTCGGCAGCGATGTGCAGCGTCCGCTGGCCACGGTGGTGGTCGGTGGCCTGGTCACCGCGACCGGTCTGACGCTGGTCTGGTTGCCAGCGCTCTACTACCTGGTCGCAAGCCGGCTCGAGGCCATGAGCGCGCGTCACGCCCAAGCGCATGCCGACCTCACCGACCCCGCTGGAGCAGCCACATGAAGCGCATTGCATGGACCGTCGCCTGCGTCTTTCTGATCGGTGGCTGCGCGGTAGGTCCGGACTTCAAGCCGCCCGTGGCGCCGGTCACCGACCGCTACACGGCCGAGCCTTTGGCGCAGGCACAGACGCAGACTCAGGACACCGCTGGTGTTGCAGTGCAACGCTTTGTCGATGGCCGGACGATTCCGGAGAAATGGTGGTCGGTGTTTCAGTCGGCACCGCTCGATGCGATGGTCCGACAGGCGCTGGCAGCGAACGCCGACGTCGAGGCAGCGCGGGCATCGCTTCGCATCGCGCAGGAGAACGTGCTGGCGCAGCAGGGCACCTTCTTTCCTACGGTCGGGGCGCAGTTCACGCCGACACGGCAGTCGGTGGCAACGTCGCTGGCGAGCCCGGTTGCCTCAGGTGGCAACCTCTACAGCCTGCACACGGCGCAGCTCAACATCGCCTACGCGCCGGACGTGTTCGGCGGCAATCGACGGCAGCTCGAATCGTTGCAGTCGCTGTCGGACGTGCAGCGCTTTCAGCTCGAGGCCGCGCAGCTCACGCTGACGGCCAACCTGGTCGCGACAGTGATCCAGCGCGCTGCAGTGCGCGCGCAGATCGATGCCACGCGAGAGATCGTCGCGTTGGCGGATTCGCAGCTGACGATGGTGCGCCGGCAGCAGGCGCTCGGCCAGGTCGGTACGGCCGATGTGGCGGCGCAAGAGGCGCTGCTGGCCCAACTCGAAGCCACCTTGCCGCCGCTGCAAAAGCAGCAGGCGCAACAACGCAACCTGCTCGCGGTGTTGCTGGGCCGGCTGCCGAGCGACGCGGACATTCCGGAGATCGGTCTCGACGCATTGCAGCTGCCGGGTGAGCTGCCGCTGAGCCTGCCTTCGCAACTGGTCGTGCAGCGGCCCGATGTTCGCGCCGCCGAAGCCCAGTGGCACGCCGCCAATGCGCAGATCGGCGTGGCGCTGGCCGCCAGGCTGCCGAACTTCGAACTCACCGCGAACATCGGCACCACCGCGTTGCGGCTGTCGCAGCTCGCGACTGCCGGCACTGCCTTCTGGGGCATCGGTGCCAACCTCGTGCAGCCGCTGTTCGACGCCGGCACGCTGATGCACCGGCAGCGTGCAGCGGAGGCCACGCAGGCGCAGGCCGCAGCGCAGTACCGCAGCACGGTGCTGGGCGCGTTCCAGAATGTTGCCGACACGCTGAACGCGATCCAGGCCGATGCGGCGACCCTGGCCGCGCAGAGCCGCGCCGAGCAGGCGGCCGCGCGCAGCTTCGACATCGCCCGCGCGCAGCGCGACGCCGGCGCTACCGGATCGTTTGCCGTGCTGGTCGCGCAGCAGGCTTTGCGGCAAGCCGCCATCGCGCGCATCCAGGCGCAATCGGCCCGGCTCGCCGACAGCGTGGCGTTGTTTCAGGCGCTGGGCGGTGGCTGGTTGCACGCCGTCGACGCACGGCGAAACGATGCAGCCGCGGTGTCATCGAACGGGCAGGGGAGTTGACGATGGTCAGGCCGGGCCGCTTCATGCCGAAATCCGCCTGGCTGTGCGTCGCAACGCTGCTGTTCCTGTGCGTGTGCGTCCTGGCAGCGAGCGGATGTGCCGCGGGCATGCCGGCGCCCCAAGGCGGGGCCATGCCATCGAGCGACGATACGGCCGGTGGCAGGCGTCTTGGTGTGATCGTGCGGCTCGGCGATGCGTTGCCCGCTCCGGGCGAGGTGGACGACGATTGCCGCATGACCCTTGCGCCCTCGGTGCGCGCGGCCGGCGCATTTGCCGAAGTGGCCTATCGACAGGGACGGCGTTCCCGGTTGCGCATCGTCCTGATCGAGCGCGGCAGCAGGTGGGCGGTGGGCGACGAGGCCTCCATCGACCTGCGTGATTGCCGGCAGGCGGCGGTGCCGCCTTCGACGCCGCTGTCTAAAGCACCCACTAAAGCACCAGCGACAGCGCCAGCGTCAGGATCAATCCCATCACCGAGATCACCGTCTCCATCAACGACCACGTCTTGATGGTCTCCATCACGGTCAGGCCGAAGTACTCCTTGACCAGCCAGAAGCCCGCGTCGTTCACATGCGAGAAGAACAGCGAGCCGGCGCCCACGGCCAGCACCACGAGCGACAGGTGATTGGGCGACAGGCCCACGGCCAGCGGCGCGACGATGCCGGCGGCGGTGACCGTCGCCACGGTGGCGGAGCCGGTCGCGAGGCGGATCAGCACCGCGACGATCCAGCCGAGCAGCAGGGTCGACAGGCCGGCGGCCAGGGCGATCTTGGCGATGGCCAATCCGGTCCCGCCGTCGACCAGCGCCTGCTTGAAGCCGCCGCCGGCGCCGACGATGAGCATGACGCCGACGACAGGCAGCAGGCTGGCGCCGATTTTCTTGGCCAGCACCGTGGGCGTGAAGCCGACCGAGGTACCGAAGGTCACCATCGCCAGCAGCACCGCGATCAGCAAGGCGAACACCGGGTCGCCGATGAAGTCGAGCGCGGGCCGCAGCGGCGCCGTCTTGTCCATCCAGATGTCGGCGCCGGCCTTGATGAGCATCAGCGCCAGCGGAGCCAACAACGTGATCAAGGTCCAGGTGAAGGTCGGGCTGTGCGTCGGCTTCGGGTCCTCATCCTTGCCACCCGCGGTGCTGCCCGATGCGCTCGATGCACTTGCAGAGGACACCGCCAGGCCGGCACCCGCCGCGCCGATCGGCACCATGCGCGCCGCGAGCAAGCCGAACAGCGGCCCTGCGACGGCGACGGTCGGGATGGCGATGAGCAGCCCCAGCGCCAGGGTCACGCCGACATTGGCATGAAGAATCGCAATGGCCGCCAACGGGCCGGGGTGCGGCGGGATGAATCCGTGCAGCACCGACAGGCCGGCCAGCGCCGGGATGCCGAGTCGCATGGCCGGGCCCTTGGAGTGGTGCACCGCGAGCATGACCACCGGGATCAGCAGCACCAGCCCGATCTCGAAGAACATCGGGATGCCGATGATGCTGGCGACCAGCGCCATCTTCCAGGGCAGCGTTGCCGGGCGACCTTGCAGCAGCGTGTCGACCACTTTCTCGGCACCGCCGGAATCTGCCAGCAGCTTGCCGAGCATGGCCCCGAGTGCGATCAGCACGCCGACATAGCCAAGCACGCCGCCGACGCCGGCTTCGTACGAGGCCGTCACCTTGTCTAGCGGCAGTCCCGAGCCGACACCGACGAACAGAGCGCCGATGGTCAGCGCCAGAAACGCGTGCATCTTCAGCCACACGATCAGCAAAATCAGAATGCCGATGCCGACGGCAGCGACGATCAGCACCTGCGTGTCGTGCGCGTTCAGCGGTTGGTGCATCAGGTCGGTCGGGTTCATTTCGCGACTCCTTTCGCCACGCCCAGACCGAGCATTTCGATGACGGTATCGGCGATCTCCGAAGGCGACGGGCCGACATCGACGCGGATCGCCGGCTCATCGGCGGTCGGCTCGTGCAAGTCGGCGAACTGGCTGTCGAGCAGCTTGGTCGGCATGAAATGACCATGTCGTGCGGCCAGGCGCGCAGCGATGGTTTCGTACGACCCGTGCAGGTAGACGAACACCACGCCAGAACCGCGTCGGTCGATGGTGTCGCGATAAGAACGCTTCAGCGCAGAGCAGGTGATCAAACCGCTACCGCCGGCGTCGAGGCGCTCCCCGACCCAGTCGGCGACCTTCTCCAGCCAGGGCGCGCGGTCGTTGTCGTCGAGCGGATGCCCGGCCTTCATCTTCTCGATGTTGGCCGGCGGGTGCAGTGCATCGCCCTCTTCGAAAGGCCAGCCCAGGCGGCCGGCAAGAAGGGCCGCGACGGTGGTTTTGCCGCAGCCTGAGACGCCCATCACCACCAGCACCACCGGTTGGGGGATGGGCGGCTTTATCGGCAAAGTCAGCGGCAGTGGCAGCGGTGAGGTATCTCTGGTGCTGGTTTGAGTTGTCATTGTTCTTCCACTTGCTTGGGTCACTCGGGTCGGTATTGAACATAGCACCAGGGGCGCGATGCTGCCGTCGGCCTCCCATATTTCTCCCGAATCGGCGGCCACCATCGCTCGATGAACCCAACCGAAACACGCGGCGCCTGGCTGCTTTTCAGAGCAAGCCTGGCGCTGGCATTCGTCGCGAGCCTGATGGCGTGCGCGGCGCCCAAGGACGGTGACGGCATGCGTTATCACACGAGTTCCGGCAAGGCACCGTTGCTGGATGTGCCGCCCGATGTAGCTCAACTCTCCCGATCGGGGTCAGACGCACGGCCCAAGTCGGTGGCTGCAAGCGCATACGCTTCCGAGAGGGCTCAGCCATTCGTGCAGCCGACGGCAGTGCGCGCTGTCGGCGATATCAAGCTCGAAGGCGATGGCACCGACCAATGGCTGTCGATCGGCCGTTCGCCCGACGCGCTGTGGGAGCCGCTCAAATCGTTCTGGCAAGAGAGCGGATTTTTGTTGAGCATCGAAGACCCCGCGCGCGGCGTCATGGAAACCGATTGGGCCGAGAGCCACGCCAACGTGCCCGGCGACCTGGTGCGCGACGCGATGGGCAAGCTGGTCGATTCCCGCCATTCGACCGGTGAGCTCGACATCTTTCGCACGCGGCTGGAACGCACGGCCAGCGGCACGGAAATTTTCGTGACGCACCGCGGCATGCATGAAAACGTTCGGGATACGCCCGGCACACCGGCTGGCTGGCAGGCACAGCCGGCCGACATCGCGCTCGAAAGCGAATACCTTCGCAAAATGATGCTTGCGCTCGGCAGCGCGCCCACGGCTGGCACCGCGAAGGTCGGGGTGCCGCAACGGATCGTAAAGGGTGACATGAAGAGGGATGCGACCACGGGCCGGAGCACGCTCGAGCTTGTCGAAGGCTTCGATCTCGCCTGGCGGCATGTCGGCCTGGCCCTCGATCACGCGGGCTTCACTGTCGAAGACCGTGACCGCCGGACGGGCACCTACTTCATCCGTTTTGTGCCGCCACGGCCGCCCGGCGCGGAGCCGGGGCTCCTTACCAAAATGGTCGAGTACGTCAAACCTTCGCCTGTCGAAAAGCCCTTGAAGCTCGGCATCCAGGTTCGCAGCGAAGGCGAGGCCAGCACGGTTTCGGTGCTGACGGAGGCGGGGGCGCCGGAGCAATCGGCAGTGGCGCAGCGCATCGTGCAGGTGTTGGCCAGCGACCTGCGCTGAGCACCAGTTAGGCGCCCGTCCACGCGCCGACAAGGCGCGCCTACAAAGTGCGCGAAACTAGGGGGATGCTGGTCCGCCTCCGCCGCCGCTTTGTCAAAGGTCTCACGATCAATGGACGCTTGTTCCTGCTCGTCCTTGCGGTGGCGATTCCGTTCTCGATCTTTCTTGCAACGACGGCATTGCTGCAGACGAGGCAGGAACGCGAACAGGTCCGACAGGAGATGTTGAGCCTGGCGCGCCTCACCTCGGCCCGACTGGACGACCACGTCGGCGACATCGGTCAGTTCCTCGGCGTGCTCGCAGAAGTCGTCACTCCCGAGTCTGGAGGCAATGCCGCCAACGATGCATTGTTGAGGGGCCTTGCGTCGCGCAGGCCCGCACAGATCAACAACGTTGCCGTTTGGAGCGCGAACGGTGAGTTGACAGGCTCGGCCGAACAGCAATTGCGCCTGACCGGACTGAACGTTGCTCAGCGATCGTTTTTTAAGCAAGCGGTGGCGGGTGCCGACCTGCCTGTGGAAGCGCCGATCCTCGCCGCATCCAACGGCGAACAGGTCGCCGTCTTTGCGACCGCGGTCCGGCGGCAGGGCCGGGTGGTGGGCGTGGTGACCGCGACCGCACGTTTGCGGCTGTTGCAGGCGCTGGTATTGCCGGCCGGTGGCTTACCGCCCGGTGCGGTCATCACCGTGCTCGACCACGACGGCGTCATTCTGGCGAGGTCACTCGACCCGGCGCGCTGGATTGGCAAAAACCTGGGTGCCGGGTTCGTGGCGAGCACCGTGGCCGCCAACCTGGTGGACGGCGTGCGAGACGGCCCCAATGCCGACGGGGTATCGCGCATCGGCGGCTTTACCGCATCGCGGCGCGTGCCGTGGTTTGTCTACGTCGGCATTCCGAACGAGATCGCGCTGGCGCCGATGAAGCGACATCTGGCGCAGACTTTCCTGGCGGGTCTGGCGATGTTGCTGCTGGGCCTGACCGCTGCAGCAGTGGCCGGCCGTCGCATTTCGGCGCCGTTGCGCCAGTTGAGCGATGACGCAGCGCGGCTCGAGCAGGGCCGTTTCGATCATCGGAGCAGCGTGTCTCAGGGCGGCGAAATCGGCCAGCTCGCGAGCGCGCTGAATCGCATGTCGGACTCGTTGCAGGAGCGCACGGCCTTGCTGGAGGCGAGCCGGTTCCAGCTTCAACAGATCACCGACAACCTGCCCGCGATGATTTCGTACCTCGACGCGCAGCAGCGCTTTCTGTTTGCCAACAACGTTTTCAAGGAATTGCTGGGTGTCGATACCCATGCCCTGATCGGCAAGAGTCTCGTAGAGGTTTATGGTGAGGCGGAATACGCCATCTTCCGCAAGGACATCGAAGCCTGTCTAGGCGGCCGCCGGATAGCCTACGAGCGCGAGATCCAGACCCTGGCGGGACCGCGTCGCGCGGAAGTAACTTTGATCCCGCATCGGGACGTCGACCACACGGTGGTCGGCCTGTTCGCGCTCCCGCTCGACGTTACGGCCAGCCGCGAGGCCACCGCCTTGCGCGCCCGCATCGAGGAGCGGCTCAGCCTGGCGCTCGAAGGATCGGGGTCGGCACTGTTCGACCTCGACGTAAAGCGCAGCCGCATCTATCAAAGCGCGCAGGCCGCGACGATGCGCGGCGAGCCGGCGCTGGAAGAGACGACGAGCCTTGCCGTGTACATGAATCGCGTGCATCCCGACGACCGCGACTGGCTCACTCACTGCTTCGAAGCCGCGCTCAAGGGTCGCACGGCGACATTCGATGCCGAGTTCCGGATGGCGACCCGCGCGCTCACCTGGATCTGGATTCGCGGCCTGGGGCGCGTGGTCGAACGCGACGCGCAAGGCATGGCGATACGCCTCGCCGGCACAGGCGCGGACATTACGCCGCGCAAGGCCGCCGAAGAGCGGCTTCGCTATCTTGCCGAGAACGATGCGCTGACAGGCCTGCCCAATCGCGCCCTGTTCGATGAGCGCCTGAAAGGACTGTTGCTGAGCCGGGCCGGGCCACATCGGACGTCGGCACTCATGTTCCTGGACATCGACTACTTCAAGAGCGTGAACGACACCTTCGGCCACGAGGCCGGGGACAAGTTGCTGGTGGCTTTTGCTGCGATTCTCAAGGAGTGCGTACGGCCGAGCGACACGGTGGCGCGTCTTGCGGGCGACGAGTTCACCATCATTCTGAATGACATCTCCGGCGTGTCCGAAGCGACCGCGGTGGCGCAACGCATCGTCGAAAGGGTGCGAAAACTGCGCGGCTTCAGCGACACGCAGGACGGGGGCTCGGGCGTGTCGACAAGCATCGGTATCGCGTTTCGCGGGCCGCATGACAACGACGCGGCAGTGTTGCTCAGACGCGCCGACGCGGCCTTGTATCAGGCCAAGCGCAATGGACGCGACAGCTTCGTGTGCGACACCACGCACGCTGACGATGCCATCGAAGCGATCAGTGACGAAGTCACGGTGAATGCCGCGGAAGCCGCGGACGCCGCGGAGGGGTCTGGAGGGTTGGGGCGGGCTCGACGCGACAGATAGGGCACGACCGATGGGCCGGCGTAGGTCAGCCCATGGTCATGCTCGGTCCGCAGAATGCGTGACCCCACGCCGCAATCTCCATGGACAAACCGAATCAACTGCCGAGTGAAGCGCCCACCCACATCGATCTGCTCACCGACATCGAACTGTTGGGCATGCTGATGGCTGCAAGGCATCGGGTCTTGTTCTGGGACGGGCCGGCCGAGGCAATCGTCGTGGCGTGCGAGCGGGAACTCGACAAGCGGTCGCGTCCAGCGACACTCACAAGCAACCGGCTTGCGAAAAACTTCTAGAAGCGTATTGCCGGCCGCGCTCCACAGTTCGCATGCAATCCTTTCCTGAAGGATTCAGAGCGGTGGTCATCGGCGCATCGGGAGCGATAGGCGCGGCGATGGTGCGGCAACTCGAAGCCGATCCGCGCTGCGGCAGCGTGATCGGACTCGGGCGGAAGACTTTGCCATCCATCGATTTCAACGACGAAGCGAGCGTGGCCGCGGCCGCCGCCGCTCTGGCATCTCGCGGTCCATTCCATTTGGTCGTGAACGCAGCCGGCGTACTGCACACGACCCGCTTCGCACCCGAAAAGCGTTTGTCTCAACTGGACTTCGCCCAAATGGCCGAGACCTTTCAAGTGAATGCCTTCGGGCCCGCGATGGTGCTGGCAAAGTTCGCACCGTTGCTCGACCGCCAACGCGCCGTATTGGCCGTGGTCTCGGCCAAGGTCGGCAGCATCGAAGACAACCGTTTGGGCGGCTGGTACAGCTATCGCGCGTCGAAGGCGGCACTCAATATGTTGCTCAAGACGGCAGCGATCGAAGTGCAGCGCGCGCAACCGAATGCCGTGCTGGTGGCGCTGCATCCGGGCACCGTGGATTCGGCGTTGTCGGCGCCGTTTCGGGGTGCCGAAATCGGTCGTCCGGCAGCGGCCGCGGCGGCAGATCTGTTGCGCGTTATCGATGGTTTGAAACCGGAGCACACCGCCAGCTTCTTTTCGTACACCGGCGAGCGATTGCCTTGGTGAGTGAGGGTGGCCGGGCCAAGGCGTGCCTATGTCAGGCGGCCTGTTCGTCGGATGGCATACGACACATGTCAGAAGATGACCACGTCGGCACCGCCACTTTGGCTGATTGAAAAAGAACTATAAAGTAGTACATCTTGGGCCTAACGAAAAAGGCCCGATGGACGATCAAGACTCCTTTCTGCAACATCTTCGCGACGACCTTGCCGGTCGACGTCGCGCGACCGCTGCCATCCGCGCAAAGATCATCGAGGCGCTGGGCGACAAGCTCTGTGGCAGCGGCACCGGCCCCAAGGGCGACGACCTCGCTGCGTTCGCTACCGCACAACAGCAAGAGAGGATGTCTGCGGCGCGGCTGCGCGCCTATTTCGCCAACCTGGCGGACCGCGTGATCCGAAGGGTGCGAGACCGGTCGTCCTGACCACTGTTTCACAACCACCGTCATACTCGCCCGTCCCAAAATTTTCGGTGACGGAGGTATTCCATGTCAGGTGACGGTTTTCATGCTCACGGCCCGCACGACCACGTGCTCGAACATCCCGCAGGCGACCATGGCCACAAAGCCGCGGACGACGACGCCGCGCCGCACTCGGGTCGTCGCACCATGACCGATCAGATCGCGGTGTGCACCGCAATCATCGCCACGGTTGGCGCTATCTTTTCGTACATGGGCGGCCTGACGCAGGCGAACGCCGGGCTCTACAAGAACAATGCCGGCATCAAGAAGACCGAGGCTTCCAATCAGTGGAATTACTACCAGTCCAAGAGCACGAAACAGTCGCTTGCGGAGTTCGCGCGCGATATGTCGCCTGAGGATCGCAGGGCCACATGGCAAGACAAGGCGGTGCGCTACGAGCGCGAGAAAGCCGAGATCCAGCTCGTGGCCCAAAAGCTAGAAACAGATGCCACCGATTGGGATCATCAATCCGAAACGCAAATGCACCAGCACCACCGTTGGGCCCAGGCGACCACTGCGTTGCAAGTCGCCATTGCGTTGGCGGCGATGGCTTTGCTGACTCGCAAGAAGTGGTTGGAGTGGGGCATGTTCGGCGTGGCCGGTATCGGCCTGGTGGTCGGCGCGCTGGCAATGCTGCACATCTGACTGCATCCAATGGATGACGCTATCAGCGTCTAGGATCGGGCGATGAACGATTCGCCACGCCTGCCGGGCCACCGGTTCCTGCATTCGCCCGGTCCGACCCGGGTGCCCGACGAAGTGCTGCACGCCATGAGCCGGCAGCCGATGGACCTGTCCGACCCGCGGCTCGACAACTGCATCGCCGCCTGCGAAGCCGGACTCAGGCGGCTGCTGCAAACCTCAGCGTCCGACGTCTACTTTTACGCCGCCAACGGCCACGGGGCATGGGAGGCGGTCATCGCCAATCTTGTGGCGCCGGGCCAGGCCGTGCTGGTACCGGGCACAGGGCACTTCTCCGAATCGTGGGCCGTGCAGACCGAGGCGATGGGCGGCCGCGTGATTCGCACGCCCTGGGTCGAAGGCTTGCCGATCGATCCGGCCGAGATCGAAGCGGTGCTGCGCGCCGATGAGGCGCACGAGATCACCGCCGTCTTCGTGGTGCACACCGACACGGCCAGTGGCATCACCAACGACCTGGCGGCGCTGCGTGCGGCCATCGACCGGGCTGGGCACCCGGCGCTCTTTGTCGTCGACGTGGTGGCTTCGCTCGCGGCGGCGCCGTTTGCCATGGACGCATTGCGGGCAGACGTGGCGCTCGGTGCCAGCCAGAAGGGCTTGATGGTGCCGCCGGGACTGGCGTTCGTCGCAGTCAATGCGCGCGGCATGGATGCCTCCCGCCTCAACACCACGCCACGGTTTTATTGGGACTGGCAACGGCGGCAGAGCCCGCTCGTCTACCGCAAGTTTTGCGGCACGCCGCCGCAGAGTCTGGTCTTTGCGCTGGAGGCATCGCTCGGCTTGATCGCGCTCGAGGGCATCGAAGCAGTGTTCGCGCGCCATCGGCGCATTGCCGACGCGGTACATGCCGCGGTCGCGTGCTGGAGCGAAGCGGGCGCGCTGAGTTTCTTTGCCACGGTGCCATCGTCGAGGTCGGTGTCAGTCACCACGATCGCGGTGGGCGAGGGCGTCGATCCTGAAGCGCTGCGAAGCATTGCACGCGAGCGCTTTCAGGTCGCAGTGGCCGGCGGTCTCGGGTCGCTTACGGGGCGCGCGTTTCGCATCGGCCATTTGGGCGATATGAACGAGGCCATGATCCTCGGCTGCCTCGCCGGCATCGAAGCAGCGATGACGGTACAGGGCATTCCGTTCGGCCGCGGCGGTGTCGATCGCGCTATATCCCGGCTTTCCCAGCTGTCCCGACTTTCCCCTTTGGCGGCAGGCAATCGATTCATGCCGTGAATCAAAGGTCGGTCTGACGGGTCGATCTGAAAATGACGGTGCATGAGCAAAGTTGCACCGGTATCTCTCCGTCACCCCCTTCCAATCGACTCGTTGCAGCCTGATCAAGCGCGCCAGCCACGCGCGTCGCGAACCACATGCCCCGCACAGTCCGCCGTGGTGTTGATCGTCGACGACAACGATATCAACCGGCGCCTGCTGCAAGCACTGCTCAAGCCCGAGGGCTACACCATTCAGTGCGCTGGCAGCGGACCTCAGGCGCTCTCTTTCATTGCCGAGTGCGCACCCGATCTCATCCTGCTCGACGTCGCAATGCCCGGCATGGACGGCTATGCCGTTGCAAAGAAACTGAAGGCCGATGTCACCACCTGCGACATTCCCATCATCATGGTCACCGGAAGGGTCGACGCGAACTCGCGCTTGGCTGGCCTGGAAGCCGGCGCCGAAGAGTTCCTGACGAAGCCGATCGATCGTGCCGAGTTGTGGCTGCGCGTACGCAACCTGCTTCGCCTGAAAGCGTCGAGCGATTTGCTGCGCCGGCATACCGAGTCGCTCGCGAGCCAAGTGCAGGCGCGCAACGCGGATCTGCAGCGATTTCGTACGGCGATGAACGCCACCGCCGACGCGATTTTTCTGGTCGACCGCCAGACCATGCGTTTTGTCGAGGTCAACACGACTGCCTGCGAACTGCTCGGCTATTCGCGTGCAGAGATGTTCGAGTGCGGGCCGGCGAACCTGGGCAACGTCACGGTCCAACAGATTGAAGGCGTATTCGATGCGGTGATTGACGGACTCGGTCCGACCCAGCAATCGGAAGTCGATCTGCGCCGTAAGGACGGGAGCATCGTGACGGTGGAGGTCGAGCGACTGGCCCAGCGGTTCGGCAACAGCTGGCTCATCGTGGCGCTGGTGCGGGACGTTGGTGAACGGAAAGCCACTGAGCGCCAGTTGCATCGGCTTGCGCACTACGACGCGCTGACCAATTTGCCGAACCGGTCGCTGTTTTACGAAACGCTGCGCAACAACATGAGCCCAAGCGCTGGTGGCACAGCGCGGCTGGCGGTGCTGATCGTCGACCTGGACCAGTTCAGGAACGTCAACGACACGCTGGGTCACGCCATCGGTGACGAACTGTTGCTGCACTTCAGCGCACGGCTGTTGCGTTGCATCACCCGACATGACGCGATCGGTCGGCTCGGTGGCGATGAGTTCGGCCTGATGTTGACACTGGACGCGCTGGCGCCGAGCGCCTGCGCGGTGGCCGAAAAGATACGCGACGTGCTTCGCGCACCATTCGATCTGCAGGGCCACGAAGTGGTCCTGACGGCGAGCATCGGCATCACTTTTTATCCGGAAGACGCGACGGACGCCGAAACGCTGCTGAAGTACGCCGACATCGCGATGTACCGCGCCAAGAAAACCGGGCGCGACACGTGGTGCTCTTTCACAGCGCAGATGAACCTGGACGCAATAGCCCGACACGATCTCGAAATGGCATTGCGGCGAGCGGTCGATAACGACGAGTTCGTCATCTATTACCAGCCCAAAGTGCGCCTGAGCGACGGCACGGTGTCAGGTCTGGAAGCTTTGTTGCGATGGCAGCGGCCGGGTCATGGCCTGATCTCACCCAACGCTTTCATCCCCATGATGGAAGAGTGCGGTTTGATCGTACGCGTCGGCAATTGGGTGATCGACACCGTGTGCCGACAGATCGGCGAGTGGCTTCGCTCGCCGATCGGCAAGGTCGCAGTTTCAGTCAACGTGGCGGAGCGTCAGTTCGTCGAGAGCGATCTCGCGAAGCACGTTGTACTGGCGCTGGCACGCAACGAGATTCCGGCCAATCTGCTCGAACTCGAGCTCACCGAAGGCTCGCTCATGTCTAACACCGAGCGCACGCTCACGAGCCTGCAGGAGCTGAAGCAGCAGGGCGTGAAGATCTCGATCGACGACTTCGGCACCGGCTATTCGAGCCTGGCCTATCTCCGGCGTTTTCCGATCGACAAGTTGAAAATCGATATCGCTTTTATCAGGGACATCATCGCCACGCCCGACGACGCCGCCATCACGCTGGCGATCATCCGGCTCGCACACAATCTCAAGCTGGAAGTAATAGCCGAAGGGGTGGAAACCGCGGCGCAGCTGGCGTTCTTGAGGCACCACGGTTGCGAGCAGATTCAGGGCTACTATTTCAGTGCGCCGCTGCCGTTGCTGCAGACCGAAGCGTTGCTGCGAGAAGGACTTTCGTTGTCGATGCCACCGATCGTCAGGCCGACCAGGAACGTGCTGCGTCTGTGCTGAGCAGACAACAGATAGAGGTCCTCAGGCCTCGGTCTTGAAGAGGCCGCGGATGTTCATTGCAGCGAGGCAAAACTGCAAAGCCAGTAGCGCATAAGCCGAAGTGTGGATGCCCCAAGCAACCCACAACACGTTGCTCAAAAGGAAAATCCAGAAACCCACGTTGCGCCGCGGCTTCGAGCTGGAAGCCACCAGCCACGCAGCGACCACCGACGCCGCGAACGCGGGCCATTGAATGAGGGAGAGCAGGTCCAAAGCGGGATGTCCGGTGGGCGACGCTGCGGTCGCTGTGATTGCAGGAATCGCTTATCCGTAGGCGATCAGGCAATGAACCCCGGCCGATGCGTCGCCCTTGTGCGCGGCCATCGCACAAAGCTGTGGTCGCCGCCCTACGTCGTTTCTTTGTCGAACCCCACGTGGCGAATCGGCTGGATGCGGTGCACGCGACGTCGCAGAGCAAAGTGGTGGGCGCACGGGGGAGCAGCCGAGGGCAGCCCGCCAGCTCAGCCCTCTCGCTGCACTGCCAGCGGCCGGATTTCCAGCCCGTGGCGAGGCAACAAAAACGCCAGCGCGACGATCGCCAGGCTGATCGCGAGCATCGTGACGAAGGTGAGATGCAGCGAACCCGCGAGCGTCAGCCGAATTGCCATTTCGCTGGCAGGAGAAGTCAGCGTCCCCTGCAACAATTGGCGCAGCTGGTCTTCGGTGAACAAGCCCGCGCCACCAGCCGTTCCGGCTTGCGTCAGCCCGTAATTGAACACCGCGCCGAAGAAGGTCGCTCCCAACGCGCTACCCAGGTTGCGGGAAAAAATGTTGGAAGCCGTGGCGCTGCCGCGCTGCGTGATCTCGACCGATTCCTGGATCAGGATGAGCGAACTCAGGCTGAGCAATCCCATGCCGAGCCCTACCAGAAACGATCCGACGCCGGCGATGTACACGGATGTCTCCGGCCCCATCGTCGCGAAGGCGAGGGCACCGAACGGCACCAGCACCGACCCCGTTAACACGAGGCGCCAAAGGCCCAAGCGCTGAAAGGTTCGCGATGCGAGCGTGGCACCGATGGGCCAGCCGAGCATCACCATCGTCAACGCCAGGCCGGCGACGACCGACGAATGTTTCAGCACCACCTGCACGTACATCGGCAAGAACGTGGTGATGCCGATCAGCGCCATGCCCGACAGAATCGCAGCGCCGTTGACCGTGGCGATGACGCGGCGGCCCCACAGCTGGAAAGACACCATCGGATCGGGTGCGCGCCGCTCTTGCATCACGAAGAGTCCCAGCGTGATGACGAACACCAGCGCCCAGCCCATCGCGGCGCCCTCGTGGCCGAGCCCGAACTCGGTGAGCGCAATCATCAGGGCCGCGATGCCAAGCGTGAACAAAAACGCGCCGATCAGGTCGATCGAGCCGCGCCGTGCGATCGGTGCTTCGCGCAAGAAAAGCCAGAAGCCGGCTGCGGCTGCGATGCCGATCGGCACGTTCATCCAGAAGATCCAGCCCCACGACAGCTTTTGCACGATGAGCGCGCCGAGCATTGGTCCGAGCACCGCGGAAATGGCCCATACGCTGGCCAGGTAGCCCTGTACCTTGCCGCGTTCGCGCACCGGATACAGATCGCCGACGATGGTGAGCGCCACCGGCTGCACGGCGCCCGCGCCGACGCCCTGAATAAGCCGGAAACAGATCATGGCGGGCATCGACCACGCGAAACCGGCGAGTACCGAACCCAGCAGAAAGATCGCGATGCCGATCAGCATCACGGGCTTGCGGCCATACACGTCGGAGAGTTTGCCGAAGACCACGGTCATCGCTGTTTGTGCCAGCAGAAAGGACGCGAAGACCCAGCTGTAAAGATGCAAGCCGCCGAGCTGCGACGCGATTTGCGGCATCACAGTCGAGACGATGGTGGCCTCGATCGCCACCATGGCCATCGAGGCCATGACCGCGGCGATCACCAGCGGGCGATGGGTTGTCTTTACGGATTCGGCGGGAGATGTCATTTCGGTCCCGCGAACGTCGATCGATTCGACGCCGAGCGGCGGCCTACATCCTATCGGCGAGCGGCGGCCCTTGCCGACGCTGGGGCTCTCGCACCTTATCGGGTCAGATGCGCGCCACGGCCCATTGCGAAACGCGTTCAAACACCGACATCGCCTTGAGCTCGTCGTGCCGGCGGATTTTGGCGAGGCGTGCCGTCCGCAGTGCAGCAACGGATTCGAGTGCGCGGGCGACGGCTTCAGACGCGCCGCCATCGCGATTGGGGTCGCATCGAACCGTGTAGGCCACTTCGCGAAGGTCCTTGATGCTCAGTCGGGAGGTGCCCGGAAAGTAGTTGGCGAGTGTCAACACGGAGAGGGCCTCAGGCGATGAATTGGGAAAAAGTTAAACCGACCATGTAAGCAATTGTGATTACTATTTGTGCTGCAGGCCAGCATTAATTTCACAACTTATGCCCTCAGACGGCTTTGTCCTACAAAACTTCTGAGATCAGCGATTTGGACCGAACAGCTGGCTTCCGGTCCCCGTATTCGGGGCATCGGCGCGCCAGGTTGCGCCGATCATCGATGGATGTACCGGGTGATCCACCTTCATGTTGCCGCGCCGGCAAAGCCGGATGCGGGCCAGCCCTGCAACGGCTGCGGCGTGTGCTGCGTAAGCGAGCCGTGTCCTGCGGGTGCGATTGTCAGCCGCCGATTGCGCGGCGCCTGTGCGGCGCTGATCTGGAACGACGACCAGGGCGCCTATCGGTGCGGGTTGATCGAGCAGCCTGCCAACTTCTTGCCGAAAGCTTTGCGACGGGCCGCGCCGTGGGTCGCGCACTGGGCTCACCGATTCGTCGCTGCGGGCCGCGGCTGTGATTCCAGTGTGACCGTGGAAAGCGGCTGAGCGGCGAAAGGCGCCCGGTTGGCGCCTTTTCCTCTAGCGTCTCTGGCGCGCCCTGGCGGCGCCGAAGTCCAGATAGGCCGTGGGAGCGAATGCCGGCTGCGGCTTGACCGGCTGCATCTCGTGCTCGGAAAAGTCCATGAAATCAGTCGGTGCGAAATTGGTGTCGCGCGTGCGTTCGCGCTCTGCCTGACGCTCCCGCGAACTTTCGCGCAGACGCGCCAGGTCGGCGCGGACTTCGACGAGCGTGCGTTGCGGCTTGCCGGTACGCGGGGTTGAGGCCATTGCAGGCGTGTGTGTGGGCATCTGTGCGGGCGTCGGTGCGAGTGCCAGCGCGAGTGCCGGTGCGGCTTTCACCGGGGTTGCCGCTTTGAGGGACACCGGCACAGAGACCGGCACGGTCAAGGTGATTACCGTGGCAGTGGCCGGCGCTGCCTTCGTCACTTTCGCGGGTATGGGCCGCGCATCGGTTCTAGGCAAATCGGTCCGCGGCGCAGACGAGGAAACGAGAGGCGACGAACGCGTGGCAGACCGTGCCAAAGCAGCGACCCTCGACTTCGTGGACGCGCGTTTGCCGCGTGTCGGCCCAAAGCCAGCGAGGATGTGGCGAAGTCTGCCAAGCCAACGAGGTGAGTTCATGTCGTGTGTAACCAAAAGTTCGCACGATTGTTAAACGGCTGCGTCGAAAGTCGAACGAGTTACAGACAGTTGACATTTGGGGACTGGGCAGAACTCCACAGATTCGGCTGTCATGATGACGCATCGATCCAGCAAACCAAGAAAGAAGCCGTCCATGAAATACGTTCGTCTCGGTCAGACCGGCCTTCAGGTGTCGCGCCTCTGCCTCGGCTGCATGAGCTACGGCGAACCCGAGCGCGGCAATCACCCATGGACCTTGCCGGAGGCGGCGAGCCGCCCGTTCCTGAAGAAGGCGCTCGACTTCGGCATCAACTTCTTCGACACCGCCAACGTCTATTCGGATGGCAGCAGCGAAGAGATCGTCGGCCGTGCGTTGGCCGACTACACACGCCGGGAAGACGTCGTCATTGCGACCAAGGTGAACAGCCGCATGCGGCCTGGTCCGAACGGCGCCGGCTTGTCGCGCAAGGCGATCATGGGTGAGATAGACGCCAGCCTGAAGCGGCTAGGCACCGACTATGTCGACCTGTATCAGATCCATCGCTGGGACTACGGCACACCGATCGAAGAAACCATGGAAGCGCTGCACGACGTGGTCAAGGCGGGCAAGGCGCGCTATATCGGCGCATCGTCGATGTTCGCGTGGCAGTTCGCGCGTGCGCTCGCGGTTGCCGACGCGCACGGCTGGACGCGCTTCGTATCGATGCAGAACTACGTGAATCTGCTCTACCGCGAAGAAGAGCGCGAGATGCTGCCGCTCTGCCGCGACCGGAACATCGCCGTCATTCCGTGGAGCCCGATGGCGCGCGGCCGCCTGACGCGCGATTGGGACACCACCAGTGCCCGCGTCGAAACGGATGATTTCGGTCGCTCGCTGTACGCGAAAACGGCCGACGCCGACCGCGCCGTGGTCGAGGCGGTGGCTAAAGTCGCGGCCGGGCTGGGCGTGCCGCGCGCCCAGGTCGCGCTGGCTTGGGTGCTGCAAACGCCGGGCATCACCGCGCCGATCATCGGTGCGACCAAACTGGAACAACTCGACGATGCAGTCGCAGCGCTGGCGCTCACGCTGAGCGCCGAAGACATTGCCGCACTCGAGGCGCCGTACGTGCCGCACGCGGTGGTCGGATTTTCTTGAATTTCAGCCTGAAGTGCAGGCCGAATTTCAAGCCGCGCTGGGCTGTCGTTCACGCTCACGAATCCACCACGTCGCCAGTTCCTGCGCCGGCATCGGCTTCGCAATGTAGAAGCCCTGCAGCTCGTCGCACCTGGCGCCCCGCAGCGTTGCGGCTTCCTGCTCCTTCTCGACGCCTTCGGCCACCACCTGCAAACCCAAGGTGTGGCCGAGCCCGATGATGGCGCGCGCAATCGCCAGGTCGGCTGGCTCGTCGAGCATCCGGTGCACGAAGGAACGATCGATCTTGAGCTTGTCGATCGGGAAGCGGTTCAGGTAGTTGAGGCTCGAATAGCCCGTGCCGAAATCGTCGATCGACAGCAACACCCCGAGCGACTTGAGCGCGTGCAACTGCGCCAGTGTTTGCTCCGCCGAATCCATCAACGTCGATTCGGTCAGCTCGATCTCGATGTCCGCCGGCCGCACGCCGTTGACCTCGATGGCGTCTCGCAGCACGCCGATCAGCTCGCTGTCGCGCAACTGCAGCGCCGACATGTTGATCGACACCGGCACCGCACCGAGCCCTTCGTCGCGCCACGCAGCGTACTGCTCGCAAGCCCGCGCGATCACCCAGGCGCCGATGCGCACGATCTGCCCCGACTCCTCCGCGATCGGAATGAAATCGGCCGGCGGCACCTGGCCGAGTTCTTCGTTGCGCCAGCGCAGCAACGCCTCGACGCCGATGGGCTCGCCGCTGTGCGCATCGATACGCGGCTGGTAGTTCAGGCTCAGTTCGCCGCGCTCGATGGCATGGCGCAGCTTCGACTCGAGGTGCAGCCGCTTCTGTGCGCGCTCGTTCATTTCCGCGGTGAAAAAGCGCGCCATGTCGCGGCCGCTGGCCTTGCTCTGGTACATCGCGACGTCGGCGTGGCGCATCAGTGTGTCGATGTCGGTGGCGTCGTCGGGGTAGACCGCCATGCCGATGCTGCACGATACGTTCAGCTCGACGCCGTCGATCTCGTGCGTGCGTCGGATCAGCGGCATCAGCTGGCGCTCGACCATCGACAGCATCTCGTCGCTGTCGGCCACGCCGTTCAGCACCACCACGAACTCGTCGCCACCGAGACGACTCACCGTGTCCCCGACCCGCACTGCCTCCAGCAAGCGCCGCGCGACCGAGCGCAGCAATGCGTCGCCGACGTGATGACCGAGCGAGTCGTTGATGTTCTTGAAGCGATCGAGGTCGATAAAGAGCACGCCGACGCGCTGGCCCGTGCGTTGCGCCTGCGCCATGGCAAGCCGCAGCCGCTCCAGGCAAAGCGACCGGTTGGGCAGCTCGGTCAGCACATCGTGCAACGCGAGAAACCGGATGCGCTCTTCGCTGCGTTTGCGATCGGTGATGTCGATCGAAGTGAAGATGTAGTGCGAGATCTTGTCGGGGCCGTCGCGGACCACGCTGGCCATGAGCCACGCCGGATAGGTGATCCCGTTGCGCCGCCTTACGCTCGCTTCACCTTGCCACGAACCGCGCTGGTCGAGCACCGGCCACAGGTCGCCCAGGTTCACCGTGACATCGGCGAGCAGTTGTTCGGGCTTGGCGCCGATCAATTCGCGAAGCTCATGCCCGGTGTGGCGGCACAGCGCACGGTTCACCGTGAGGATCGCGTGCTCCGCGTCGATGATCATGATGCTTTCGGACGACGCCTCGAACACCTTTGCCCACAGTTCGAGGCGCTGCTCCATCAACTTCAGATGGTTGATCGGCGTGAAGGCGGTGAGCACCGCGTCCTGGCCCTGGTAGCTGAGCCGGCGCGCAGACAGCACGGCCCATGACGGCTCGGCGCCGCCTTTCCATTGCACTTCGAATTCATCGACGGCGTTGCGGTCCGACAGCTGCTGGAAGAACCGCGCGCGCACCGCAGGGTCGAGGCCGAGTGCCCACGGATCGAGCGTGCGGCCACCTAGCCAGGCCTGCGCCGGGTCGTTGGCGTTGAGCACCTCGTGGCCCGGAATGGCGGTAACCATCAACGGAATCGGAATGGCGGCGACCAGATCGCGCTGCGCTTCTGCCGCCCGCGCAGTGGCGGCCAGCTCCTGCTGAATGCGCCGCTCGCGGTCGAGCTGCGCCAGCATGTCGTTGAAGCCGAGCACGAGCCGTCCGATTTCGTCGCCGCTATCCCACTGCGCGCGCAGGCTGTGGTCGCCCGTGCGGCGCACCGTGTCGACCACACCGGAGAGGCGGCGCAGCGGCACCGAGATTTGCCGGGCGACGTAGAACACCGCCGTCAGGATCATCATGAGCAGGAACAACGCCGTGCCCAGGTGCAGCCACATCCGCGTGAAGAAGCCGTGCTCGCGCGCGCTCAGCATGGTGTCGAGCTCTTTGCTAGCGAGCGACCACGCGTTGTCGAGGTCGGCGAAGAGCGCTTGCTGATCGGCCTCGAAATTGGTGAGCTCGCTGGCGCTGCCCGCTTCGAGTGCGCTGCGGGCCGAGCGCCGGAACCGGTCGATCCCGGCCAGCAGGCGCACGCGCGAGGCGTCGAGATTCGCCTTGAGCGGGCCCGTCGCTGCAGAAAATGCTTCGCTGTAGTCGCTGTTGATGCCGGTCGCTATGGCGTCGATCCGACCTTCGAGGATGAAGTACTGCGTGCGCGATTCCGTCAGGGCCAGGCCGCGGCCACCGATCTTGTGCAATTGCGAATCCATGCTGACACCCAGCTCCGTCAGCTCCGGAAAACGCAGCAGCACCAGCGACATCGTGTAATAACTGTCGAGGTCGGGATCGAGTATCAGGTTCGACTGGTTGCCGATGCGGGTGACCAGGGCGCGGCCGCTTTCGAGCACGATGCGGGCCGCCGCAGCCTTGTCCACATCGGCCGTCTTGGACAACTGCTCTATGCCGTCGACGAATTCATCGCTGGCCTCGCTGCTGCGCGTGCCGTCGCCGTGCGAGCGCTCGGCTTGGCGCAACGCTGACGCAGACGCCACAGCGGCGCCGCGCCACCCAGCCAACGCCAGCAACGACGGCCGCAACTCGGCGATGTAGGCAGTGCCCGACATCTCCTTGCGACCGAAGTCGATAGCGATGAACTTTTCGTTGATGAGGATGCCGCTGATGAAAATCACCGCGGTCAGATCCAGCAGGTAGATGACCAGCAGCTTGCGACCGACGCTGAGCCGGCCCAGGCGGTGAGAAAGAAATTGCAGCATAGGACTCCGAAGTACGGCAGACCGATGCAAGGCGCGTGCCCTCACAGGCCGTTTGCCCGAGCCCCGTAGAAATTGGCCGGTATCAGCCGAAAAGCAGCCGCGCACCGAGCGCGAGAACAAGCGCTGGCGGCATCACGATCGCGCCCAATTTCAGAAACCGCCAGAAGCCGACGTGTTCGCCTTCGCGACGGATCGCTGTGAGCCACAAAATGGTCGCCAGCGAACCGGTCACCGACAGATTGGGGCCGAGGTCCACACCGATCAGCAGCGCATCGATGACGTGCTGCGGCGGGTGCGCCAGCGCCACGGTCGAACTCGCGACCAGGCCGGCGGGCAGGTTGTTGACCAGGTTCGACGCGACCGCGATGAGCCCACCCGAAATCCACGCGGTCGCATCCGGCGATCGCTCCACGCCCGCGACCAGTTGCCGAGCCAGTTGCGCGATGACGCCGGTCGCAGCCAGCGCTTCGACCAGCACGAACAGGCCGGCCACCAAAGGCAACACCGACCAAGAAACGCCTTTGACGGCTTGCCAAGGGGACTCGCGGGCAATGACCAACACGATCGCGGTGGTCAGCACACCCATGACGGCGGTCGGCATGCCGAGCTGCAAGTCGAGCGCCGAAACGACCAGCAGCGCGACGGCAGTAAGGCCGAGGCCGGCCAGCGCCGTGCGGGCGCCGGTCGAGAGCGGCGTGACCTGGACGTTGCTTTCGCAAGTGACCGGAAGCCGGCGACCCTCCGTGCAGCGCAGTGCGACGTAGGTCGCCACGATCGACAGCAACGAGGGCACAGCGAAACGCGCGAGCCAGGGGCCGAGCGGCGGTGTGTGATCGCCGTACAGCACGATGTTGGCCGGGTTTGAAATCGGCAGCACGAAACTCGCCGCGTTGGCGATGAACGCGCAGATGAACAGGTAAGGCAAAGGCTCGACCTTGGCTTTGCGCGCGGCCGCGTAGACGGCCGGTGTCAGCACCACTGCCGTGGCGTCGTTCGACATGAAGGCGGTCACCACCACGCCCACGCCGTAGATCAAAAGAAAGAGTCGCTGCGGCGAGCTGCGCGCGTGGTTGACGGCCATCGCAGCGACCCAGTCGAACAGGCCCTCACGCCGCGCCGTTTCCGACAGCAGCATCATCCCGATGAGGAACAGGTAGACGTCGGTGCCCTTGCCGACCGCCTGCAATGCCTTGTCCACTGGCAAAAGGCCGAGCGCGAGCAGCAGCAATGCGCCGCTCACCGCCCAGACGGCTTCAGGCCATTTGAACGGCCGCACGATGACGCCGGCCGCCGTCAGCGCGGCGATGGCCCAGGCTGCGAGGTGGGCTTCGTGGGGAGCGAGGGTCATTGGGTGAATGATGGCGCGGATTTCACCAGTGCCAGCCGTTCGCGCTGCTTCCGGTCGGGTTCCGAGCAGGCCTTACTCCGGTCATGCGCCCTATGTTGCGAACCCAGGCGGAGGCGACAACTGACCCTGTTATTGGAGGAAGGTCGAGTCCTTCTCCATCATCATCCGCGCCATCGCGGCGAATGCCATTGCCGGTTCCAGGCCCCTGTCCATTGCGACGCGGTGTTGTAAAGCACTGCGGACGGCCGCTTCCGGCGGTGGCCGTAGCAGCATTGCCTCTCCGGCCGCCTGAGCCACTACCTGAACTTCACAGGCGCGCTGCAAGTGATACAGGTCTAGAAAAGCATGTGCCAAGCTCGGTCCGCAGGCCAGCAGCCCATGATTGCGCAGAATCATCAACGACTTGCTGCCCAGATTTTTGGCAAGGCGTTCCCGCTCGCTGCGGTCAAGGGTGATGCCCTCAAAATCATGATACGCAATGGCATCTGTGTAAAACATCGACGTGAAACTCAAGGGCAACAGTCCGCCCTTATGGCATGCGACGGCTTGACCCGCCGTCGTATGCGTGTGCGCGACGGCATGCGCGTCAGGCCGCGCTGCATGGATGGCAGAGTGGACGATGAAGCCCGCGGGATTCACTGAGTAGGCAGACTCACCAATGATCTGACCCTCAACGTCGATCTTGACCAGGTTCGAGGCACGAACTTCGCCGTATCTCAGTCCGAACGGATTGATCAAGAAATAGGGTGTGTCTGGCACACGAACAGTGATGTGGTTGTAGATCAGTTCGTGCCAGCCGAAATGGTCAAAGAGCCGATACGCGCAAGCGAGCTCCTGGCGGGCCTTCCATTCCGAGTCGGACATCGATGCATCGCGGGCGGTAGGTATTACTTTGGCAAAGATGTCCGTCACATCAGACTCCTGTTACTGAAGATAAGCGGAGCATATGTCATTGGACATCGAGTATTGGGGCACGTCGTGCACGCGGCGTGAAGGGGCCGGTTGCAATGGCGGCGAAGGGTTCGAGGGTCGGCTGCTACATCCGCTTGAACCGCGAACAATTCGTGTCAGCATGCGGGCGAGCTTCTGATGGGAGCGAGCCGATGAGCGAGCAGCCTGTCAAACCAGTGATCGTCGACTACCGCCGTCACTTGCTGATATACATTGGCCGCAATTGCGTCGCCGATGGCATGACGGCCGAAGAATTAGAGAAGGTCGCGGCGAAGTTGAAGCTCTCCGGCGCACTTGCGCCAGGTCCGAATTGTGTGAAGGCTACCCGGGTCGATTGCCTGGGCGCTTGTCGCAGCGGACCAGTCGTGTGTGTGCAACCGGATGGTGTGTGGTACTACGGTGTCACACCGGATGCCATGGATCGCGTCATTGAAGACCACCTCGGGCACGGTCGCGTAGTGGAAGACTTGGTCTTTCATCGCGGGCCAAGCCCCGATGCCGAGATGACGGTTCTGTCGAGTTAGGGCAACGCTGGGCGGCTCGCTACTGCAACTTGCAATGCGCCGCGGGCAGTGCCAAATTGGGGCTTGCTTCTGGCCCGTTGGCAGCCAGAGCCGGCTAAGCCACAGCCCCGATCGCCCGCTTCAACAGATCGAGCCCCAGATCGATCTCCTCGTCACTCACCGTCAACGGCGGCGCGATGCGAAAGACACCACCCATGCCGGGTAACTGCACGATGTTCATGCTCAAGCCCAGCTTCATGCACTCACGCGTGATGGCGACGCCCAGGTCGGGCGCGGATTCTTTGCCGGCTCGGCTCTTGACGATCTCGATGCCCAGCAGCAGGCCGCGTCCGCGCACATCGCCGATGCAGTCGACGCTTTCCTGCAGCGCGCGCAATCCGCTCTCCAGGCGTTGACCGGCAACGCATGCGCGTTCGACCAGTCGGTCTCGCTGCACCACTTCCAACACCTTGAGGCCGACCGCAGCCGGGAGCGGGTCGGATACATGGGTCGTATAGAAAAGAAAGCCGCGCGCGTGGCACTCGTCTTCGATCGCCTCCGATGTCATCACTGCCGCCAGTGGCAAGCCGGCGCCGAGCGTCTTCGACAAAGTCAGGATGTCCGGCACCACGCCGTCGCGCTCGAAGGCGAACATCGTTCCGGTTCGGCCCACGCCGGTTTGCGCTTCGTCCAGGATCAGCAGCATGCCGCGCTCGCTGCACTTCTTCTTCAATGCTGCGAGGTAGCCGAGCGGCAGGTCGATAAGGCCACCTGAACTCAAGATCGGCTCGGCGATAAAGGCTGCGAGGTTGCCGCTCGATTGCCGGTCGATCAGGTCGAAGGCGTAGTCGAGTTCGGCTTGCCAGTCGAACTTGCCATCGCGCTCGAAGCGCGGGCGATACGGATACGGCGCGGGGATGGCGTACGAACCCACTGCCGCAGGACCGTAGCCCTTGCGGCCCGCGCTGTAGGTGGCGGACGCCGCGCCGCTGGTCATGCCGTGCCACGACTGCGCAAAACTCACGATCTCGAACTTGCCGGTGTAGAGCTTGGCCATCTTGATGGCGGCCTCGTTGGCTTCTGCGCCGGTGGTCAGCAGCATGGCGCGGTCGAGTCCGGGCGGCGTGATGGCGGCAAGTTGGGTCGCAAGTTCCACTACGGGCCGGCTGAGCATGCCGCTGAACAGATGGTCGAGGTTGCGTGCGTGCTCGGCCACGACAGCGGCGACTTCAGGGTGCCCGTGGCCCAGCAGCGAACTCATCTGGCCCGACGTGAAGTCCAGGATCGCGCGGCCGTCCGCGTCATACACGAAGCTGCCTTGCGCCCGCTCGATGATCATCGGTTCAAAGGCGCCGCCGTAGCGGATCAGGTGCCGACGCGCGGCTTGCCAGAAATCGGGGTCGTCGTTGCGGGACATCGGGTGCTCCAGGTGAATTGGTGACCCAGCGTACGAACCCGCCAACCTCAAGGAAAGCTAATATTTCTGAATGCAGCTATCAGCCCCACTTATTTCATGAGACGCCAACTCGACTTCGATCTACTGCGCACCTTCGTGGCCATCGCAGAGACGCGCACATTGGGGCGTGCTGCCAACAAGATCGGCCGCACGCAGGCTGCAGTGAGCATGCAGGTGAAAAAGCTCGAAGAGATGCTGGCCCAGCCGTTGCTCAATCGCACTGGCCGCGGCGTGGTGCTTACATTGCATGGCGAACGGCTGCTCGGCCACGCGCGAACCATCCTGCGGCAGCACGATGCCGCGGTCGCGGACATCTCGGGCACGGGGCTTGTAGGCACACTGCGCTTCGGTTGCCCCGACGACTACGCTGCGGCGTTTTTGCCGGACATCTTGCGCAGCTTTGCAGGCCAGCATCCTCAGGTATTCGTCGAGGTGATCTGCGCGCCGACGCCCAGGCTGCTGGAACAGCTTGCGAAGCACGCACTCGATCTGGCGCTTGTCTCCACCACCGACACCAACACCGAATCAAAGGGCACAACGTCGATCATGCGTCGCGAGCCTCTCGTATGGGTCGGCAGCCGGCATGATCTCGCCGCGACGCACGAGCCTTTGAAACTCGCGCTCTCCGACCCGGACACGCTCGATCACCGTGCGGCCGTCGAGCGTTTGGACGCGACACATCGCCCGTACCGCGTGGCCTACGCCAGCGGCAGCATGTCCGGCTTGCTCGCCGTGGTGCGCTCCGGCCAGGCCATCGCGGTGCTGACGCAATCGGCGGTGCCCCCGGATCTGCAGATCCTCGCACCGGGCGACCTGTTGCCGAGCTTGCCGACCGTCGGGCTGACGGTGAAATTCGACCTGCTGCGGCCACCGCCGTTGGTGGTGCAATTCGCCGAGCACCTGGAGAAGATCGTGCCGACGTTTTGAACCTGAATCGCCCCAGCTTTTGAGGAGGCTGAACACTCTGAGAGGATTAAGCCATGATCGTATCGTTCAGCCAAGGAATGAGTTGCAGGGATGTTGTCGTCTTCCTGCTTCAGCCGCTCATCGTCGGACGATTCGAATTTGATTCACGCACCATTGGAACCTGATGCCCCGCTTCTTTCATTTATTCACCGCCTGCGTCCTGTTGGTCCAAATTCAGGTTCATGCAGAAGACCGGCTGCCGACCATTCCTCCGGCAGCCTATACGCCCGAGCAGGCCCAGGCTGCCGCTGATTTCGAAGTGGCACGCAAGGGCCCGGTTTTCGGACCCTTCGAGCCCCTGATGCACAGCCCGCAGGTCATGACACTCTCGCGATCGATGGGTGATTACTTGCGCTACAAATCGGCGATCGGCAACACGATGAGCGAACTGGTCATCCTCATCATCGCCCGCGAGTGGACACAGGACTTCGAATGGTGGTATCACTATCCGTTGGCCCTGAAGTCCGGCATCTCCAAAGAGGTCGCGGATGCTATTGCAGAAGGACGTCGTCCTGTCGGCATGAGTTCGGACGAAGACATGATTTACAGCTATACCACCGAGCTGGCAAAGAACAAGCAAGTGTCCGATGTCACATTCGAGCGGGTCAAAACCCGCTTTGGAACCAAAGGTGTGGTGGATCTGACCGGGATCGCCGGCTACTACACATTACTGGCAATGCAACTGAATTCAGCGCAATACAAGCTTCCAAAGGGCCAGGTAGGGCTCAGGAGACTGCCGGAATAGCGGTTCTGTCGTGGCAATGCGAGTTGCGGCAATAAGATGAAGGTTCACATAGCTGATCCCGGCGCCGAAGAACTGCTCGTTTTCAATTACCGTGATTTCGTCACGGCGTTTCGCGGGTGCGTCGAAGCGGGGTAACGATGCTTTTCATGGACTGTGACGGCATGGCGCCAGCTCCACAGTCCAGCACGGGGCGCGAGGCTCCGAGCCAGGGTCTCAGGGTGAGGGCTACTGCTTCTATCCGACCGTTAGCGCATCGCCCGTCGGTTCAGGCGCCGCATGGGTGCCGAGCGAGGCGCTGTTGACGGGGATAAGCAGGGTCAGAACCACCCCGACGACACCCAGCGCCGCCAGCACGTAGAAGATGGAATTCAGCGCAAATCCAGCGCCGATAAGCAGACCTCCGAGCATTGGGCCGCCGACGCCACCGAGCCGGCCAAAGCCTGCGCACCATGCGACGCCTGCGCCGCGCACGTTGGTCCGGTAGTAGTTGGCAACGAAGCCGTAGATCAGAGTTTGCGTACCGCTTGTTCCCAGCCCGACAATGGCGACGATCAGCAACAAGGCCGCCAGCGGGAAGCCCAGTGTCAGCAAGATCAGCGCGATGGTGCCGGTGGCGAAACAGGTCGCAACGACCGGCTTTGGACCGAAGCGGTCTGCCGCGCCCGAGGCGAGCAGGGCGCCGAGCAGTGCGCCGCCATTGAGCACCAGGAGAAACGACAACGAACCCTTGGCATTGAAGCCGGCGCGAAGCATGAGTTCGGGCAACCAGGTGTTGAGCGAATACACCAGCACCAGGCCGGTGGCACTCATCAGGCCGAGCACGATGGTGGGGAAAAGGTAGTGGCCGCCGAAGAGGCCAGCAAAGCCCGCCTTGCCTTCGTCGGCGATTCCGTGCTGCCCGGCCAGCTCGACCACCTCGCTTGGGAGCTCGACACCAGTTTTCTCGGAAAGGACCCGAGCCTCAGCCATCCTGCCGCGCGAAGCCAGCCAGGCGACGGATTCGGGCATCTTGAAGTACGCCAGAGGCAGCAGTGTGAACAGCGGCAAGGCACCAATGTTGAACATGCCGCGCCAGCCAATGTGCTGCAGCAGCAGGATGGCGAGGAGGGCGGCGAGCAGGCTACCCAGAGGGATGCCGCCATAGACAATGGCATTGCACAGGTTCTTCCTCCCTTTGGGCGCGTACTCGGACACGAGCGCGCCTGTCGTCGCAACGAGTGCGCCGACACCCAGGCCGGTGGCGAAGCGCAGCCAGCCAAAGGCGGCAGACGTTGTCGCCAAGGCCGTCAGTGCCATCCCCACAGAAAACCAGGCATAGGCGAACAGCATCACCTTGCGCCGCCCGACAATGTCGCCCACGCTGCCCGCCAGCAGCGCGCCAACCAGCACGCCGAACAGGGCATAGCTGCCAAGCACGCCGGCAATCGCCGGGGTCACGGTGCCGATGTGCGATGCATCGCGCAGGAACGTCGAGACCACCGTGCCGTAGACGACGAGGTCATAGCCGTCGAAGACGAGCCCCACGGTCGCCAGCGACACCACCCAGAGCACCGTGCGCAGACGCCGGGCTTGCTGCGCGGCGTCAGAGCCCGATGTCGTTGGCGATGTTGTTGTTCTGGTTGTGGTGGTCATGTTCGTGTTTCCTTGGCGTGATGGCGGTCCAGCAGAAAGCGGTCGAAGAATTCAGCGAGATCAGCGTGAGCATCCAACGGCAACACGCTCGAAACGTACTGGTCGGGACGCACCACGATCATGGCGCCATGCTCGCGGTCGATGCCCCGGAGTTCGAAGATATTTGAACCCCCGCTGGGGTCGGCGCAATAGGTCTTCTCGTAGTCGATGAGGCCGAAGCACCCTTTGCGCGGCAGTAAAAGCGCGGGCAGCTCGTCCACCCCGAGGTCGAGGTGCCTCTGCTGGAAGATGACGCGAAAGTCGATGACACTGTCGATGTCCGATCCTGCTGGCGTGAAGCGGCCGACTGGCGAATCAGCAGATTCCGCCAGGAAAGCGGCAAGGTCGCGCAGCCGCGCGCCGATTGCATCGGCGAACGCGTAGACACGCCAGGCGCCGTCGGCACGCGCGGCATGGCCAAGCTGCATCGGCTTGGCGTCCGCAAGCCGCACGACGGGCGCTGAATGGAAGCGCATGCCGATCGTGAAGCCTTTGGCCAGAGCCTGGTGGGTCGCGTCGGCTGTCAGTACGGTCGTCGGTGCGTAGTGCGTCGCGACGCCGGCGGTGTACCGACCCGACTTCACGAAGTAAGCCTGGAGTTCCTGCGGGTCGACACCGCCAAGTTCGGGATGGTCTGGGTCTTGCGGTGCCGATCCCATGATCTTCGACCACTCCTTGTCGAAGTCGATAAGGCCCTGCGCGATTGCCTGGCGCTCGACAGAGTAGGTGCGCAGCAGCTCCGGCGCGGCGCGGCCATCGAGAACCGAGGCGAGCTTCCAGCCGAGGTTGAACGCGTCCTGCATCGAGACGTTCATGCCTTGGCCAGCCTTCGCGCTGTGCGTGTGGCAGGCGTCGCCCGCAATGAAGACACGCGGAAGGCGAGAGGCGAGCTGATCGACGGGTACGTCGTCGAAGCGGTCCGTGACGCGCTGTCCGACCTGGTACACGGCGAACCACACCACGCTTTTGACGTCCAGCGTGTACGAGTGCAGCACGCGCCGCGCGGTCTCGATGACCTGCTCCTGGGTGACGGCGCGGAACGCGTCGCGCCTGGCCGGGTCGATTTCGCCGAGGTCGACATAGAGCCGCACCATATAGCCGCCCTCGCGCGGAATGAGCAGGATGTTGCCGTCGTCCGCTGACTGGATGGCGGCCTTGAGCCGGATGTCCGGAAAGTCGGTGACGGCCAGCATGTCGACAACGCCCCAAGCATGATTGGCAAAGTCCCCGCGGGGCACCGCACCGATCGCATCGCGTACCTTGCTGTGCGCACCGTCGCAGCCGACGACATATTTGGCACGCACGGTGCTTTGCCGCCCCGTGGCGACGTCACGCAACGTCACCACCACAGGATGCTCGCCTTCGGGTTCGACCTGGAGTCCGACGAAGTCGAGTCCGTAGTCCGGTACGAGCCGCGAGGGCGACATGCGCATGTAGTCGAGCAGGTACTGCTGCAGTCGTGCCTGGTTGACGATGAGGTGCGGAAACTCCGACAGGCCATCCTCGGTGTCCTGGACGCGCCCGGTACGTTCGATGCGTGTGCGGTCATGCTTCGATGGGCGCCAGAACACGGTCTCATTGACCCAATACGCTTCACGCATGAGCCTCTGGCCCAGACCGAACGCCTCGAACATTTCGACCGTGCGGCAGGCGATGCCGTCGGCCTGTCCAACCTGTAGCGCAGCGGGGCGACGTTCGATCAACCGCGTGGTGATCTTCGGGAAGGTCGACAGCTGGGCAGCCAACAAGGCACCAGCCGGGCCACTGCCGATCACAAGGACGTCGACCGTGTCCGGAAACGCCTTCCCGGCGACGTCGGGATCGCCGGGCGCGTAACCATTCAGATAGAACTGCACGAGGTGTCCATTGCATTCATTGGAATTCGTTTTCTCACATGAAAAGTATACTGATCGTCAGCATACTGATTGTTAGTGTAGTGATAAAAACAGTTGTAGACATCAGGGTTCACCCTCGACCAACCAGGACGACATGAAAGCGAAAGCAAGCACCTCGCCCCTCGATCTTGAAACCTTGCCAGGTCACTACATCCGGCGGCTGCAACAGATTGCGGTGTCGGTCTTCCTGCAGGAGACTGAGCCGCATGGCCTGACGCCGGTCCAGTACTCCGCTTTGCAGGGAATCGCAAACAGTCCCGGCATCGACCAGCGGACGCTGGCGAGGACCATCGGGTTCGACACCTCGACGATTGCCAGCGTCATTGACCGGCTTGAATCCCGCGTGCTGGTTCTTCGCAATGCCTCGCCGACAGACAAACGGGTGCGTCTGCTCACCCTGACCGACGAGGGCCGGGAGGTGCTCGTCGCGGTGGTTCCCTCGATGTTGCGGGCGCAAGTGCGCATGCTCGAGCCGCTGCCCAAGGCCGATCGCAAAGAGTTCATGCGCATGCTGCGCGTGCTGGTGTCGACCAACAATGACAGGAGCCGAGCACCTGGCGGGGCGCCGGCACAAGGTCTTTAACAATGAAGACGGCGGAGCCCTGTTGCGAAGTGTGGGGTGGAGTGCAGGCGCCTCGGCAGCGCATCGACATCCGCAGCCACTGAGACGGGCGATCGCAGGGTACGCATCTCAACCTGCGCCCACAGCAATCACTGTTGACCTCTTTTTCAGTCAAACGATTCAGCATGACGTCAGCTGCGGCCGTCTGAGCGAGGGATGGCGCACCTTTATACGGTGACCGTGTACGACTTCACGCGCTTTCCCGGCTTGAGCCGTCACACTTAGGGTATGCGATCGGAAATCGGGATCAAACAGGCTGGGTCGGTTGCCTTGCGTTGGCTCGGCTTCCTCAAAGTTCGCCTGCTGCTGGGCGGCATGGTTGTCATGGTGATGAGCGTGACGCTCATCACGCTGGTCTTCCTGCAAAGCGCGGAGACCCATACGTTGTCAGCTGAGCGCCGGCGCGAAATCGATGAAGCCGCCAGCACGGCATCTCGCCTGTCCGGTCACGTGGTTGCCCTTCAACGCGCGCTCGGGTCCGCGTCGAGCCGGCTGGAACGGCTGGCGTTGGACGATACCGAAGCGCTGCACCGCTTTGCCTTGAGCCAGTCCGTACTCCAGCAGTTGTTCTCCAATGTCTTCGTGGCAGCACCGGATGGCAGCGTTCGGATTTCGATGGATGCGACCGGCACCAGCCGACCCACAGTCAATCTCTCGCAGCGCCCTTACTTTCAGCAAACTCTGATGCAGGTTCGAAGCGTGATTTCGCAGGCACTTCCGGGCAAGCTCAGCGGCGCGCCGGTGATTGTCTTTGCGCAACCCGTGCGCGATGAACAGGGGGTTTTCGCTGTGCTCGGTGGCGCGATGCGCCTGGACAACCGTGACCTGCTGGAGGGGTTGGTGGACTCTCAGAGCGAGGACGCCACGGCGATGGTGGTGGTGACCGACGCGCTGGGGCAGATCCTTGCACACCCCAATCGCGCGCGGCTGTTGCAGCCTCTGTCCGAGGAACCCCGCCTGGCCGTTGCCTTTGCTTCATGGCAAGCCAAGGGTGCGCCCGTGGAGCCGACCGGACTGGCGCTGGATCAACCGCGTGAGGTCGTCAGCGCAGCGGGCGTGCCGGGCCCTGATTGGATGATCTGGCGGGTGCGAAGCGAAGCGGATCTGCTGGCGCCCCTCCACGCCGCCCGTGTCCGGGCGCTGTCTACCGCCGCCGCACTGGTTCTGGTTCTCCTGCCGCTGGTGCTGGGCACCCTGTGGTGGCTGCTCAGGCCGCTGGCTCTTTTGGAGGATCGTGCGCGGCACATGTTCGACGCAGCCTATCCGCCGGAGACCGGATGGCCGCGGGCCAGCGGCGAGATTGCCAATCTGAGCAAGGTCCTTCGGCGAGTGGGGATCGACCGGACACGGCTGGAGCGCGAGAAGGCGCGGACCATGGGTCAGCTCACCTCGGTCATGTCGGCGGCGCCCATGGGCATCGCCTTTGCGCAGGGCCTGAAGTTCGAGTTGCTGAACAAGGAGTTCTGCCGGCTCTTTGCGGGCACGGAACATGACCTGCTGGTCGAGGACCTGGCCGCTCGTTTCTGGGCACACGCGGACTTCGAGGCATTCCTGATCCAGCAGGATGCAGCTTTCGTTTCGGGGGAGGCCTATGGGGGCGAGTGGCAGATGCGCCGGCGTGACGGCAGCAGTTTCTGGGCGGCATTGCGATGCAGTCCGGTAGATATTCGCAACACATCGGGTGGCACGGTCTGGACGTTCAGTGATGTCGAAGAGTTGCGCGCTTCGCGTGAGCTCCTGGAATGGGCGGCAACACATGATCCCCTGACCGGACTGGCCAACCGCAAAGCATTTGAATCGCGCGCCAGTCGCTTGATAGACACCTTTCAGTCGTCCCAGCCGGCGTCCATGGTGTTCATCGATCTGGACCGCTTCAAACCTGTAAACGACACCGCTGGGCATCTGATGGGTGACCTGATGCTGCTGACGGTGGCGAAGGCCATATCCGGTCAGGTGCGTTCCGGCGATCTGGTCGCGCGCATCGGAGGAGATGAGTTCGCGCTGCTGCTGGACGGGTGCTCGCATGAAGACGCTCTGCGCATCGCAGAGGCTGTGCGCGGCGCAGTCCGCGACGTTCGGCTTCCATGGGGGCAGGGCGTCCTGCAAGTGGGCGCGAGTCTGGGCATTGCCGAACTGAATGCAACGCACCAATCGCTTGCGGGATGGATGGATGCTGCCGACGCAGCCTGCTACGCGGCCAAGGCATCGGGGCGTGATGCGGTGCGTTTTGCGACGGGCACGTCGCATTGAAGGTCGCGGCATTGATGGGCGCGATCGGAGGTTGATGAGGCAACGACGTCGTCGCGCAAGAGTTGGCCAAGGGCGCAACTATCAAATGCGGTACTTCGAGGTGTTTGCTTGCGCCTTGCGCCAGTGGCGCTGCGTCGCTTGAGCGCGCGACCACGATTCGATCATCAGCCTTCCGGACCGGCACCGCTGAACGTGTGCAAATTCATAGACGGGTCGACTACGCAAACTCGTCATCACAGCGCGAGCCTGGCGGTGCACTAAAAGAACTTTGATTTCGACCGCCGGCCGTCTTAGCCAAGTTCATCAAGCCGCGAGCCCGCATGGAAGCGATTGCGCTGATATGCAAATGTCGAGGCGCCAACCCGCGGTCGGGCCGCAGTGAAAGAACAGCCTCATCCCCGAAAGAGTCGAAGCACTTGGGCACGCAGCCAGACGTTGGCCGCATCCTGGTGATAGCGCCGGTGCCAGAACTGATGGACTTCGACAACGGGGGCTTTAAACGGTGGATCGACGATGCGAATGTTGGCGTGCTGTGCACAAATATTCGCAAGGTCGCGTGGGACCGTGGCGATCAGATCGGAGGATTCGATGATCGGCAGCAAACTCATGAAATGCGAGAGGCCCACCAAGACCCGACGTTTCAGATTTCGGCGACTCAGAAATTGATCGAGCAAATGCTCGCGCCCATCTGGACTCACCACCGCATGGGACGCAGCAAGGTAAGTTTTCAAAGAAATCTTTTCGCCAACGAGGGGATGGTCGCCACGCACGATGCACACATAGTCATTGCGAAATAGCTTTTGCAAGAAGAAGCCAGCCTTTTGTAAGTCCGGCAAATAGCCGATTGCCAGCTCTGCGGCTCCCACTTCCAATGCCGCGGCGGCTGCCTGTCTTGGCATGGAGAGCGTGCGCACATCGCAATGGGGCGCCTCTTTCACCAAACAGGCAAGGATCTTCGGCAGGAAATGGACCTCGGCGATGTCTGGCGTCACCAGCGTAAAGACCTTGCTGTCCCGGCGGGGCTCGAAGGATGGCGCTGGCAGGATCTCAGCCTTTACGGTGTCGATCACCCGGCGCACAGCGCCTTCCAATTCGGCGGCGCGCGATGTCGGTTGCATGCCTGAGCCCGTTCGCACAAACAGCGCATCGTTGAACAGGATGCGAAGGCGAGCCAGCGCGGCGCTCATCGCTGGCTGGCTCAGTCCAATGGCCTCCGCTGACTGCGTGACGCTGCGGTGCTCCAACATGGAATGAAAAGCAACCAGCAGGTTGAGATCGACACGTCGAATATCCATGGCGTGGATTGTATGTATACACAAAATCCGCTTTGTTGATATCAAGCGAATCCCTAGACTCTGGTTCAACAAAGCCCTGGCGAAGAACACACACGGGCGTAGGAGACAAAAATGAGCAGACTGGTTTGTCAGGCGGCACGTGGCTGAGAACGCCCATCGCTATCGCTGCGCGTGTGGCATCGATGTGCACGCACATGTGGTGCCCGAGCGCCTTCCCGCGTATGTCGGCAACAAGCTTCCGGCTCAGTGGCCGTCGACCGCTGCAGCGCCGGATGCCGGAGGCCTGTGTCACCGGCACGTGATGATTGCAGGAAAAAATTACCGCACGATCTCGGAAAAATGCTGGAGCGTGACGCGTCGGCTTTCTGATCTGCCAGACATGGGTTTGTCGCATCAAGCGATTTCGCCGATGCCTGAGCTCTTGTCTTACTGGATGGAAGCCGCTGATGCGCATCAGCTTGTGCGGTTTCTCAATGAGCAGATCGCGATGATGGTGGCGGAAGGCGGCGGTGCGCTGATTGGAATGGGCGCGGTGCCGTTGCAAAGCATCGACCTTGCCATTGCCGAACTGAGGTATGTCACCGAAACGCTGTGCTTCGCTGGCGTGGAAATCGGTAGCAACGTCAACGGCACGCCAATCGGCGACGCGCGTTTCGACCCCTTTTTCGAAGCGTGCGAGGCTCTGGACGCGGCTGTTTTTGTGCATGCGCTCAAGCCCACCGGGATGGACAGACTCGTCGGCCCTGCACCCCTGCAACAGGTGCTGGCGTACCCCACCGATGTAGGGCTTGCCGCCGCTTCCGTGATCACCGGCAATCTGTTGACACGCCATCCGAAACTGCGCATCGCCTTCAGCCACGGCGGCGGAACGCTTGCGCTGCTTCTACCGCGCCTGCAGAAGGGATGGGGCGTATTCCCCGCCCTTCAAGAGCAAGTGCCGCAGTCGCCTGTCGAACAAGCAAGGCGGCTTTTCTTCGACACGGTCGTGTTCGATCCACCCACGCTGGCGCATCTCGTCGCGACCTTCGGCGGCACCCAGCTCATGGTCGGGACCGACTATCCATTCAATTTCCATGAACGCGCGCCCATCGCGCAGATCGATGCCACCGGTCTGTCTGCGGCCGTACGCGAACAGTTGACGACCGGCAATGCGCGGCGCTTCCTGAGTCGAGCATTTCCGGTGGCTGCCGGTGCAAAGGAATCGCCATGAGTTCGCCTTGGATCGCCGGGTTGCGCAGCGTTGCGCTCAATGTGCCGGACCTCGCGCGTGCCGAAGATTTCTACACCCGCGTGTGGAACCTGGACGTGGTCGCACGCACCGCAGGCGCGATTTACCTGCGTGGCACCGGTGCAGACCATCACTTGCTTTCCCTGCACCTCGGCGCCGAAGCCTGTGAAATCCGCCATGTGACCTTGCGTGCTCGTGATCGATCGGCATTGCAGGCCGTGGCTGAGGCATCGCTGCGGGCAGGTGGCAGTATTCACACGCCTCTTGCGTCTAATTCCGAACCTGGTCAGGGAGAGGTCGTCACGGTGCGCGATCCTCACGGCCGTCTTTTACAGGTGGTTCATGGGGATGAAACGCACCGGGACGCATACGCAGCCAGGGACCGGCCCCTGCGCCTTGCGCATGTTGTGCTCAACAGCCATGACGTCGCGGCAACGCAAGACTTCTTCGAGCAGGCATTGGGATTTCGGTTGGCCGATCGCACGCGGATCATGGCATTTCTCAATTGCAATGCCGATCACCACAGCGTCGCTCTGGGTGATACCGACAACGACGCACTCAACCACATCGCCTTCGTCATGCCCGATCTCGAATCGGTGATGCGCGGCGGTGGCCGAATGCGCGATGCAGGCCACGAAATCGAGTGGGGACCAGGCCGCCACGGGCCTGGCGACAACGCCTTCAACTATTTCATTGGTCCGTTCGGCGAGGTCATCGAGTACACGGCCGACGTTCAACAGATCGACGACAGCTACAAGGCCGGCGGGCCGGACGACTGGAAGTGGCCGGCTGGCCGCGTGGACCAGTGGGGTATCTCGCAACCGCCTTCGTCGCGCCTGAAAGACGCACAGCGGCAAGTCTTTTTCATTCCTTCCTGAGCTTTGGAGCATTCATGAAATTCACCACCTTTCTTCAGGGCGGACAGACGCGGCTTGGTCTCTTGGACGGAGACAGTGTCATCGACTTGCACGCGGCGCAGACACAGGTCCCGCCAAGTCTGCGTGCCGCGCTGGCACAGGGAGTTGATCTGGCTGCGGCTGCCGATGCGGCGCTGGCCTCGAGCGCGCCACGACTGCCGATGTCGAGCCTGATGCTCGCGCCGTTGGTTCCGGAGCCGGGAAAGATCATCTGCCTGGGGCTGAACTATTTCGACCACGCAAAGGAGGGGGGCCGCGAAAAGCCGGAGTACCCGTGGTTCTTCTTTCGTGGCGCGACCTCGCTGCTTGCGCACGGCGCGGCGGGCATCGCGCCCAGGGTGTCGGTCAAGTTCGACTACGAAGCCGAAATAGCACTGGTGATCGGCCGCCGCGTGCCGCGCCATGTGTCCCAGGACGACGCGCCCGGGTACGTTTTCGGCTACACGTGTTTCAACGACATGTCTGTTCGTGATTATCAGAAACGCACGCCGCAATGGACCATCGGCAAGAACTTCGATGCTTCGGGTGGTTTTGGTCCCGTCTTGGTCACGGCCGACGAACTGCCATACGCCGCGACCGGCCTGAAGATTCAGGGTCGGCTGAACGGGGAAGTCATGCAGAGCGCGAACACGAGCGACATGATCTGGGGCGTGGCCGAGACCATCGCGCTGCTGAGCGACGTTCTTACGCTCGAGCCCGGTGATGTGATCGTGATGGGCACCCCCGCCGGCGTGGGCCAGGCGCGCACCCCGCCGGTCTGGATGAAGGCGGGCGACAGCTTCGAAGTCGAGATCGAGCGCATTGGCACGCTCGTCAATCCGATCCGCGCGGAGGACTGACGCGATGCGCTCTCAACCGCAACGCGACATGCTCTACGACGTCGCGGTGGTCGGCTTCGGCCCGTCCGGCGCCGTGGCTGCCGGATTGCTGACAGGCATGGGCCTGAACGTCTATGTATGCGACCGTCAGCGGGAGATCTACGACAAACCACGTGCGATCGCCATCGACCATGAAGTGCTGCGCGTGTTTCAACAATTGGGCGTGGTCGATAAAGTCTTGCGCCACGTCGAGCCGTTCACGCCCTCTGAATACTTCGGAGCCAACGGTCAGCTCATCAAGCGGCTCACGATGGTCGAGCCGCCATTCCCTCTGGGCTACACACCATCGAATGTGTTCACGCAACCACCCGTCGAGGCGCTGCTGCGCGAGCATGTTCAACAGTCCGTGCACGGTCACGTCGAGTTGGGGATGGCGCTGCTCGGCATCGAACAGAACGAAGAATGCGTTCGCCTGACGTTGCGTGACGACACAGGCGCGCAATCCGAGGTGCGATCCCGCTACGTCATCGGATGTGACGGCGCTTCCAGCACGGTACGCGATCTGGTTGGCATCCAGCTGGAGGATCTGGCGTTCGATGAGGCCTGGCTGGTGGTCGACCTGCTTGCCAACGCTGGAGGGCTCGCCAAGCTGCCTACGACAAGTGTTCAATATTGCGAGCCCGTCCGGCCCTGCACCTTGGTGATCGGACCGGGCAATCACAGGCGGTGGGAGATCTCGCTGAACGAGGGCGAAGATCCGCGCAAGGTGATAGAGCCCGCAGAAACCTGGAAGCTGCTGGCGCGCTGGCTCGAACCGAGCGATGGCGAACTGTGGCGGCAGGCAAGCTATCGTTTTCATGCCCTGGTGGCCGAGCGGTGGCGCGAGGGACGCGTCTTCATTGCCGGCGACGCAGCGCACCAGCAGCCGCCTTTCCTCGGCCAGGGGATGTGCCAGGGTATCCGCGATGTTTCGAATCTCGCGTGGAAGCTGTCCAGCGTGATCAGGGGCGAGGTGCGTGGTGCAGCGGCCGACACTCTGCTCGACAGCTATGGCATCGAGCGCCAGCGGCACGTGCGCGATCTCACAGCACGGATCAAGGAGATCGGATCCGTGATCGGCGAACGCGACGAAGCGAAGGCGATCGAGCGGGATGCACGGATGCTGGCCGAGTGCGGCGGCGTAGTGCGCGATACACCGCGTCAGGACGTCATTCCCCGACTCGAGGTCGGCCTTCTTTCGCCCGACCCGCATGCAGCGAACGGCACCATCTTCCCGCAGCCCTGGATTGCGCACGATGGGGACCGCGTTCGCTTTGACAGTGTGGCTGGCGACGGCTGGTGGCTTGTGCTGGCCAGCGACTTCGATGGCGGCCTGCCAGCGACTGCGGACTTTTCCCTGCCTGCGCTTTCTATCCTGCGCCTGGGTGAATCGTTGCAGGAGACAGAAGGTATCGCGGCGGCCTGGTTCCAGCGTCATAACTGCAAGGCAGCCCTGGTGCGTCCCGACCGCTATGTGTACGGGGTGGCTGCCGACCAAGTCGACCTGATCGCGATGCTGCAGACGCTGGCGTCTTGGCTGCAGTGGACCCCCCTTCCTCGAACTACAACGGAGACAAAAAGATGAACAGAAGAAATTTCCAGGTCGGCAGTCTGGCTGCCGCCGCTTTGGCTGCCTCTGGCTGGTGCCTTTCCGCCAGTGCGGAAGACAAATGGCCCACCAAGCCCATCAGGCTGGTTTTGTCGCAGCCGGCCGGGTCGGGGCCGGACAACATCGCGCGCATGTTGGGCGACGGACTGGCCCGCAGCCTGGGACAACCGGTCATCATCGAAAACAAACCCGGCGGCCAGAACATCATTGGGGCGCAGACCGTGACTCGGGCGCCGGCCGATGGCTACACGCTGTACTTCGCAACAACCGCCGCGCTCGTCACGAACAGCTACCTCTTCAAGAGCCTGCCTTATGACCCACTGAAAGATTTCGATCCGATCGCCTTCGTAGCCAACAGCCCATTTGCAATTCTGGTCAGGGCGGAGTCGCCCATCAAATCATTTCCGGACCTGCTTGCGCGCAGCGCGCGAGAGCCGGGCAAGGTGTCGATTGCCAACGAAGGGCCCCGCACCTTTGGCGGCATGATTGCGCGCCTGATCAACGCGCGCGGCAAGGCGCAGGCCAATCTGGTGGGCTACAGCTCGGTGAGTGTCGCGCTGACGGACATCGTTGGGGGCCATGCCGACGTGGCCGTTGCGGACCTGGCCTCCAGTTCTCAGTTCGTGCGGGAAGGTCGCATGCGACTGCTGGCAGTCACCTCTGCGAAGCGGATCGCCGGCTGGGACCAAGTGCCCACGGTGGCAGAGTTTCTCCCGGGCATCGACATGACTGGGTGGATGGCCATCGTCGCGCCGGCGGGCACACCGACTGCCGTTGCGTCGCGTCTGAATGCCGAGGTCAACAAGTTGCTTTCGGATCCGGCGCTGGCCGAGCGGATGCTCACCGTCGGTCCTATCGCAACGCCAGGCGGCTCGCCGAAACAGTTCCAGGCCTATCTTCTGGAAGAGCACAAACGACTCGGTCAGGTGGTCGCAGAAATCGGCCTGCTCCCTGAATAACGCGGCACAAGCTTTTCGGTCACTACAACCCTCTTCAAATCTGTTGTCACTGCAGCCGTTCTTGTGTTGGCCCGCAGTGCACTTGCAGCACCTGCTGATGTTGCGCCCAGGGGGACCTTGAGCGCCGGCGCGCAACGCTGGCAAACTTGGCAGCCCCGAGCATCCGGCTCTTCACGATCTACCGTCCCGTTGCAATGACATCTCTGACACTCGTTCACGCCAATCAGATCATCGAGGCTGCCCTGTCGCATGCCCGGCAAATGGGCTACAAGCCCATGGGCATTGCTGTCCTGGACGAGGGCGGTAATTTGACCGCCTTCGCTCGCGAAGACGGCGCAAGCATGTTCCGGTTTGATGTGGCCCGGGCAAAGGCTTGGGGCTCGGTGGGGATGGGAAGTTCAAGCCGCGTGCTGCATGAACGTGCCAAAGGCAATCCGAACTTTTTCGTGGCGCTTGCCGCGACGGCCGACGGTCGCTTTTTGCCGCAGACCGGTGCCGTACTGATTCTGGATGCCAATGGCGCAACGCTGGGTGCCGTCGGCGCCAGTGGCGGGACCGGCGACGAGGATGAAAGTATCTGCATTGCGGGGGTGAAAGCCGCCGGGCTGCGAGTGGGCTGAGTGTCCGTGGGCGTCCGGTCCGCTGCGCACTATGCGGCACTCGGACTCACGCGCGGCGCAGGCTTTTAATCTGCCGGGGAATACGGCTTCGGACACGCACCGCGATGCGCGCGTTGCTGCAGATGGCGTTGGCCAGTTCCTGCGTGGGCGCAGTCACTTTACCCGGGATGCCGACCTCGAGCGGAACCAGATCCTTCTCGGGTTCCAGCGCGCCCATCAGCACACCGGTTGCAAATGCGTGTCGACCAACTCGAAATCGTCGATCGATTCGTTTGTTGCGTGCAGCAGCCCGAACAGGTTCTTCGGATCGACCGGTTGCGGCACCAACTCGATGACTTCGCCCATGCCGAATTCAGTCGCGACTTCGCGCAGGTACTGCAACGCCGCGAAGTCCTCCAGTGCGAAGCCGACCGAGTCGAACACCGTCACTTCAGGCGTGCTGGCGCGCCCTGGGCGCTGGCCCGCCAGCACCCGCCACAACTCGGTCACCGCGAAGTCCGCAGGCATCTGCTGGATCTCGCCTTCGATGCGCGACTGCGGCTCGAACTCGACGAACACCGATGCGTTGTCGAGCACGCGATGGTCGAGTTCCGTCTTGCCGGGGCAATCGCCACCGACGGCGTTGATGTGCATGCCCGGCTCGATCATGTCGGGCGTGAGGATGGCCGCGTTGGCCTTGTCTGCAGTGACCGTGGTCACGATGTCGGCGCCACGCACTGCGTCGGCTGTGCTGCCGCAGATGCGTACTTGAAGCCTCTGGCCCACGAGGTTGTTCGCGAGCCTGGCGCTGGCCGCAGCGTCGATGTCGAACAGCCGCAGCTCGCGAATACCGACTAGGTCGCGAAACGCGATCGCCTGGAACTCGCTTTGCGCGCCGTTGCCGATGAGCGCCATCACGCGGCTTTGCGGGCGGGCGAGTGCGCGTGCGGCGACGGTCGACATCGCGGCCGTGCGGATCGCGGTGGTGAGGGTCAGCTCCGACAGCAGGCGCGGTGCGCCGGTCGCGACGTCAGCCAGCACGCCGAAGGCCATCACGGTTGGCAGGCCGTGGCGATGATTGGTCGGGTGCCCGTTCACGTACTTGAAGGCGAACTGCGAAGCGTAGGCGATGGGCATCAGCTCTATGACGCCGACATCCGAATAAGCTGCTACGCGTGCGCTCTTGTCGAAGTCGTTCCAGCGCAAGAATTCGCGCTCGATGCGGGCGGCGATACCTGCGATGCAGGCCGACAAGCCCTTGCGCTGCACGAGCCGGATCATCTCGGGGGCGCTGAGGTAGAGGGTGGTGGGGTAGCGGCTGGAAGTCATGCTTCCAGTGTCTGGAAAGGACGAGTCAAGCGGAAGCGGAAGAGGTGTAGCGTTATGCGGCGTTCGCTGGCGAAGTGGCAGCACCGGCTGGCACTTGGGCAACTACGCGCGTTGCGATTCGTAGACCAGCACCGCTGCAGCGAGGTCCTCGAGTGCTGTGCCCACAGACTTGAACACGGTTCGCTCCGATGCATTGCTCCGGCCCGATCTTTCGCCCGCCATCAGTTGCGCCAGCGTGGCCTTGACGTCGGTCGCCTCGAACACGCCGCGTTCTATCGGACCCAGCAAGTCGCCGCTTTTTTGCAGCGCCTCTTCGGTGTCCACGAAGAGGCTCGCGCCCATGAAACAGGCATCGTCGGCCTCGCGCATCGCCGGGGTGAAGCCGCCGATCAGATCCAGATGACTGCCGGCTGCGAGCCACTGGCCGAACACCACCGGCGACGTGGCCAGTGTGGCGCAACTCACGATATCGGCTTCGGCGGCGGATGCGGCGAGGTCGGTCGATACCGCCGCGTCCATGCCTTCACCGCAAAGCTCTTGAACCAGCGTCGTTGCTTGCAACGGCGACCGCGCCCAGACGCTGACGCGATCGATGGCACGCACCGCGCGATATGCTTCGGGAAGTAGGCGAGCGACCTTTCCCGCACCGACCACCAGCAGATGCCGTGCGTCATCACGCGCCAGCCAGGAGGCCGCGAGGGCGGAGGCGGCTGCCGTGCGCCGTGCGGTGATTGCATCGCCATCGATCAATGCCAGGGGCACGCCTGTCGTCGCGTCGTGCAGCAGGTAGCTGGAGTGAAGCCCGGCCAATCCAAGCGCTGCATTGCCCGCCGCGATGTTGACGATCTTGACGCCGTAGTAGCGCGCGTTCCATGCCGGCATGAGCAGCGAAGTGACGCCCGACGGTCGCTCGGGTGCGATCGCCGCCACCTGGTGGACATGGCGCCGCGGTACCTCGCAGCCTGTGAGAAACATGCGACGTAACGCCGCGATCAATGTGGGAAAGGGCAACGCCTGCTGCGCCGTCGGCGCATCGATGATCAACATGGCGTGCTTGCGTGTGGGCAGGGTGAGCGGTGGTGCTGAGCGTTCGGCATCTCGCGAATTCAACCACGGAGGCAAGACGCCGAGATCGACATCGACAGCGCCTTCGGCGCGAGCACTTGCAAGTGCAGGCCGCTTTCGGTCTGAGCGCTAGACTGTTTCGCCTATGCACTCCTTTTCGAGGCAAGCACCGATGATGAAATTCCCGTTGATTCCACTGGTCCTCGCGTTTGCCGCTGCGGCCGGTACGGTCGGCACCGCGAGCGCCGCCGGCAACTGTGATGCATTGCGCTCGCAGATCGAAGCCAAGATCGCAGCGTCCGGCGTGGCCAATTTCGCCGTGACCATAGCGGACGCAAGCGCCGCTTCCGGCACACGTGGCAAGGTGGTCGGGAGTTGCGAGATGGGCGCCAAGTCGATCGTGTACCAGCAGATGGATGCGCCGTCCTCATCGACTATGAGCGGTTCGGCCAGCGCAACATCCGGCACTCCCGCTGTGGTTCCGCGGGCCAAGAAAGATGTCATCCTGACGGAGTGCAAGGATGGCTCCGTCTCGGCCGGTGGCGACTGCAAGAAGTGAACGTCAAGTCGCGGCGGGACTTGCCGCGCTCCAAGACCCGCGGCACAGTCGCGGGTTCTAATTGCTCTGAAAACAAGGACACAAGAACACCATGCCGAAAGCCTATTGGGTAAGCACCTACCGCGCGGTCACAGATTCCGACAAGCTGGCCGCCTATGCCAAGCTGGCCGGCCCCGCGCTCACCGCCAACGGCGCCCGCTTCCTGGCGCGCGGCGACCCGGCCAAGGTCTACGAACACGGCCTGATGACGCGCACCGTGCTGATCGAGTTCGACAGCGTCGCGCAGGCGATGGCTGCGCATGACAGTGCGGCCTATCAGGAGGCGCTGGCAGCACTGGGCGATGGCGCCGAGCGCGACATTCGGATCATCGAAGGCGTCTGAGTCACTTCGAGTCCCGCTCCCGTCATGCAGTGACTTGCTTTCGACGGCTCGATGACCGACTGATTGCCGCAGGGATAGGCAACGTGGGCGACCCGTGCCTTGTCGAAGCGCAGCACCATCCGCATCCATCCTGGGCATCGCGAGATCGACCAGCCAATCCCGACAGCGTCTATCGTCAACGCAGATAGAAAACGCCATCGGGCTCACGCTCGCGGCCGTGAGCGCGCTGCAAAGTGCGCTGGTCTGAACGGCGCGCAGTCCGACAGCGTCGGGCGTCGCCTGAAGCTGAAAATCAGGGCTTGTCGCCCACCCGGGCGGCGAGCGTTGCAACCATCCTGCGGGACCATAAAAATCAGATGGCGCTTCGCGTTTTCATTGTCGAGGACAATCCTTTGATCAGGACCAACCTGATCGAAACCCTGGTCGAGCTGGCCGCCATCGAGGTCGTCAGCTTTTCGAATGGGGCACTCGAATCCAATCGCTGGTTGCAGGCCAACCGCGACGCCTGGGATCTGGCTGTCGTCGATCTGTTTCTTGCAGAGGGCAACGGCCTCGCGGTTTTGGGCGCTATTCGCGAGCGCAGTCCGCTGCAGCGGGTGGTGGTGCTGAGCAATTACGCCACGCCGAATCTTCGTGCGCGTTGCGCGGCGCTCGGAGCCGATGCGGTGTTCGACAAGTCGACGGAACTCGACGCTTTTCTTGATTACGTGCGCATCGTCGAAAGCGGGGCGGCCTAGTTATTCCGGCTGCGTGCATACGGCGTGCGCGACGGCAGGTTCGTCAGTAAGCAAATGAGAGTACCCTCACTCCAAATGTTAACTGCTCGTCACCCGCTCTCATTGCCCCGCAGGCGGGCACGTCGCTACGGCTGCGGTCCGACTCACTTTTCCCGAGCGCTCTGTCCGGCGTCGTTAGAGGTGTCGTGACGCGGGTGGTGGTCGATCTCTCGACCATCGACCTGGACAACTGCCATCGCGAGCCGATCCATGTGCCGGGGCACATCCAGCCGCACGGGGCGCTCATTGCATTCGATCTGCGGGGCCGACTCACCCATGCGAGCCGCAATGCAGGCAACGTAATCACCAGCCTGCCGAAGCCTGGCCAGGGTTTGCCGATCACGTTTCCTGATTCCGAAGCCGCCTTCTGGGCTGCGATAGCTGCCGCACTGCGAGACGCCGAGACCGGACGGGAGAGCGCGCCGCTCACCATGGAATTGGCATCTGAAGAGCGCGTCTTCGACGTCGTGCTCCACACCTACGACGGCCGCGTGATCGTGGAGCTCGAACAGCGTGCGGCACGCGACCAGGATCTTGCCGCATTCGCATTGCTGGCCCATCGCAGCATGGGTCAGATGCGCAGTCGGCGCGACATCTCCACCATGCTTTCGGAAGCGGTCGAAACGGTGCGCAAGCTCACCGGCTTCGACCGCGTGATGGCCTATCGCTTTCATCAGGACGACAGCGGCGAGGTTGTGGAAGAAGTGCGCGTCCCGGCGCTCGAGCCGTTTCTGGGTCGCCGCTTTCCGGCCTCCGACATTCCAGTGCAGGCGCGCGCGCTGTACGTGCGCAATCCGCTGCGCTTGATTGCCGACGTGCACGACGAGCAGGTGCCCATCGATGCGCACGATCCGACCGATCGCGCCCTCGATCTGAGTTACTCGGTCTTGCGCAGCGTCTCGCCGATCCACATCGAGTACCTGAAGAACATTCAGGTCGGTGCCTCGATGAGCTTGTCTATCGTGGTGAATGGACGGCTTTGGGGCTTGATCGCCTGTCATCACGGCGTGGCACACCGCGTGCCGTATGCGGTGCGCATGACGTGCGATGTACTGTCGCACGTGCTGTCGTCCTCGGTGCAAAGCGCGGTCGAACGGCTGGCCGCCAAGCGACGGCTGGCCGCAGTCGAGGTTCGCAAAAATCTGACCGAACTCTTGCTTGGCAGCGACGACTTCGCGACCGCCTTTCCGGACATGACCGACGCGCTCGGCAGCGTGATGTCGTTTGACGCCACCTTGTGCAGCTATGGCGGACTGATGTCGTGCGACGCGCTGCCCAAGGAAAGCGCAGCCCAACTGCTGCACTGGCTCGACACCGCAGAGCAGGACCTGATCGCGCTGCACGAATCCGCCAAGCTGCCCGAAGCGCTGCGTCTGGCACTGCAACCGTTCTGCGGATTCATGGCGCTGTGCATCGACCGGGTGAACCGCGGCTGGATCGTTCTACTGCGACGCGAACAAATCGAAACCATCGTGTGGAGCGGCATTCCGGCCAAGCTCGAACGTATCGGCCCGCTCGGCGCACGTCTTACGCCACAAGGCTCGCTGGCTGAATGGCGGCAGACGGTCGAAGGCACTTCCGTGGCTTGGGACGACGCCGACCGCGTCATCGCGCACGACCTCATGGAGTCGCTGGCGCGCGCCGGTGCGGCACGCGCCGCGCGCATGGAAATGGCGCGGGCGCAATTGCTTGCGGTGCTCGGACACGACCTGCGTGATCCGCTGCAGACCATCAGCATGATGGGGTTGATGCTGGAACAGGGCAGTCCCGATCGGCACGCGGGCTATGGCAAACGCATCTCTACGTCCATCGGCCGCATGCAGCGGCTGATCGGTGAAGTGTTCGAGATGAGCCGCTTGCGGGCCGGACTGGGGCTCGGACTCAACTGCGTGCCGGGCGATGTGTCGGCGCTCGTTCGCGGCCTGGTCGAGGATGCGCATCTTGCGCATCCGGAGGTCGCGATATTCACTGAGCTGCCGCCGTTCCTGCATGCCGATTTTGATGCCGATCGCATGTCGCAGGTGGTCAACAACCTGATCAGCAACGCGCGCAACCACGGCGTGGCTGGAGAGTCGATCTGGGTTCGTTTGGCCGACGAAGACACGATGGTGGTGCTCCGCGTCGCCAACATGGCGCCGCCGATCGAGGAGACGTCGATCAGCACGCTATTCGATCCGTTCAAGCCGCGCTCCATCCGCAACGTGCGGAACCCCGGCGGTCTCGGGCTGGGGCTGTACATCGCGAGCGAAATCGCGAAGGGGCATGGCGGCAAGCTGGAGTACAGCCACGACGGGACCCGCGTGACCTTCACCGTGTCGGTGCCCAAGCGGCGTTAGTCGTCGGCGGTAGCCGCCACGGTAGGCGCTAGGCCACGTCGACTTCGACCAGCGTGGGCCGGGCCCCGGACAGCGCTGCTCGCAGCACCTCGGCGAGCTGGCCGGCATCGCGTACCGTCACCGCATCGCATCCCTGACCCCTCGCCAGCGCGACGAAATCCATGCCGGGCAAGTCGGTTCCTTGTAGTGCTTCCCCGGGCTCGAAACCGAACACCGGCGCGAAATCCTGCAAAGCGGCGTAGCGGCGGTTTTTCAGGATCACGAAGGTGATGGGCAGGTTCAGTTGTGCTGCGCTCCACAAGGCCTGAATCGAGTACATGCTGGAGCCGTCGCCGATCAGGCCGATCACCTTGCGCCCGCTGTTCGCCTGCGCCTCGGCCAGCGCCACGCCCACGGCGGCCGGCATGCTGTGGCCCAGCCCGCCGCTGACCATCGTGTAGAAGCCGCCGCTTTCCAGCATCGGCAGGTACGCGTGCATGACCGAACGCGCCGTGGGCGCTTCCTCGACCACGATGCTGTCGCGTGCACGGAGGCCGGCGAGGGTCTGCAGGACATAGGCGACGGACATCAGTTCGCCTTCCTGCGGTGGTGTCGCCAGCGGTCGGGCGGCACGTGGCGCGGGGAGGGCGCGTCGCGCGAGTTGCGGGGCGAGGGGGCGCTCAAGCAAGTCCTGTACGCCGAGCCGGATATTTCCAACCGCCGTGGTGCCGACCGGAGTCCATGCCGCCATCGTCGGGTCGTCGATCAACTGACCCAGCGTGGCGCCGGCGGGCACGTGCGGGCCGTGGCCTTCCACGTGATAGATGAAGGCAGGCGCACCGACCGCGAAGATGTAGTCGTGACCGCCGAGCAACTGCACGATCTTCTCGCGCATGGCGGGCAGAAAGCCGGCGAACAGGCGATGGTCTTCCGGGAAGCCGCAGCGGCCCGACATCGGCGCCACCCACACGCTGGCGTTATGCCGCTCGGCCAGCGCCACTACCGCATCCCAGGCCTGGCAGCGGTCGACCGCGGTGCCCACGACAAAAGCAGGGCGTCGGCTCGCGTCCAGTGCATCGCCGATGAGACCGAGCACCATCGGTTCGGGACGGGACTCGGTGCTCACCACGCGGGGCAACACCGGCTCGGTCAGGCAGTCCCAGTCATCGGCGGGAATCGATACCAGCACCGGACCGCGCGGCTCCTGCATGGCAATGTAGTACGCGCGGGCCATCGCCAGCGGCACGTCTTGGGCGCGCGCCGGTTCCACGCTCCACTTGACATAGGGCTTGGGCAGCTCGGTCGCCTGACCGGAGAAAAGGAAGGGGTCGAATGGCAGGATCGACCTTGCCTGCTGGCCGGCGGTGATCACCATCGGCGTCTGGTTTTTGTACGCGGTAAAGATGTTGCCCATCGCATGACCGACGCCGGCCGCCGAATGCAGGTTGACGAAGCTGGCGTTTCGCGTGGCCTGCGCATAACCATCGGCCATGCCCACGACAACGGCTTCCTGCAGGCCCAGCACGTAGCGAAAGTCTGAGGGGAAGTTGCGGAACAGGCCCAGCTCCGTAGAGCCCGGGTTACCGAACATCGTGGTCATGTGGAACGCGCGGAGCAAGTCCAGCACGGCGGTGCGGACGGTGACATGGGTGCTTTCGGCGGTTGCTGTGGCGGCGACAGCATCGGCTCCGTCACTCATTGCGATGTCGGCTGCAGGGTTTTTTGTCATCGAAGTCTTCTGTGATCCAGGCTTGGTTTCGCCCGTATCTTGCCTCGTGTTCGGACCTTGCGGCGCGTCGGCGCGGGCAGTGTCCCTCACGCGCGATTTCTCGCGTCTGCAAACCACAGGACCAGAAAGTCGCTCATCGTGGGTAGCACGGCTCGGTTCAATGCGTTCCGATACCGTCGGCCGACGAAATCGGGTCGCCGCGGCACTCGCGCGCGCGGCTTCCCGGAAGCTAACGACTACCGACGGTCGCTCTTTCGCATGAACGACACGAGCAGCGCTGTCAGCACCGCACCGCCTGCCGCTGCGATCAAGGTCGCGCGCACCGGCTGGTCCATGATGTATTGCTCGCTTTGCTTGCGCGCGGTCGACAACTGATCCTTGATGTCGGCAACTTTTTTTCCGGCGGCGTTGACGGCGTCCTTCGCGTAGGCGCGGCCTGTTTCAATCGCATCCTTCCCGGTTTGCCGTGCGTCGCGCACATAACTGCGGGCTGCGCTGGCTGCATCGTGGCCGAGCACCTTTGCGTCATCGGCGCTGTCCTGCAGAGAGTCCTTTACCGAACTCAGTGCGTCGTCACTGACAGCGCGGGAGGCTTGCGCAAAATTCTTTGCGGTGTCGAGCGCGTCGCCTGCAGTTCCACGAGCTTCATCGGCGAGTTGCGATGGGGATTTGACGTTGTCTGGATTCATGAAACACCTCTATTGAATGACAGGGAGACACCTTGTCGCCCGTGGATGTCAGTTTGGCGGCGAGACGACCTCACGACGTGTCGGCCCGCACGGGGTGGATCCGTAGGGCTTTGACCTATGGTTCGTCGAGCCCCGGCGACCAACATTCCGACAAATGTGTGACGTAAAACGCGCTATGCGTACGCCCCGGCAGTCGGAGGAGAGGATTGGTGAGAAGAACGGCCTAGCATCGGGGCATGCAGATTCCTGACACCGATACGTCCGAATACGCCGCCCTGATAGAGATGGCCGCCACTGGAGGCCGTGCCCGGGACCCGCGCATTGCGGCTTTTGCAACTGTGATGACACCACGCTTCTGGGGCCGTTCGCCGGAGCACTCGGCGGGCAAATCGCCGGCGCGAAACGACCGCCGGCAAGCTTTCTACCCGAACTGAATCACCGGTACGGCATCGTCAAACGCGGTGCGCCTCACTTGATTGCGACCTGCGGCACGCGCTGCAGCTTGTCGACGTCGTAGCCCTGGCTTCCGACGAATGCGATCAGGCGCGCCAGGTCAGCTTCCGGGATCGTCGGCGTGCGCGCCATGATCCACACGTAGTCTCGCTTGTCGCGGGTGATCACCGTTTGTGTGTAATCCGGCGAAACGTAAGAGATTCGGTAGTCCGCCTTGATCGGCCACACGTACTGCTGGCCCCACACCGCGTTCGCTCCACCATCCATCACGAAGCCACGCGAGCCGTAGCTTTTGCGCGGCCCGTCTGGCGCATCGGCGTTGAAGCTGAAGGTGGTCGGAATGGTGCCGTCGGCATCGAGCCGGTAGCTGTCTTTGGCGTTGTGCGCGCCCTTTTCCAGGAATGTCGGAATGTTCGCGATGACATACCAGTCGCCCATGAACCGCGGCAAGTCCACCTTGGGTGCCAGCGCGACAGGGCTTCGGCCCGCAGAAGGGGAGGTGGCGCATGCGGCAAGCAGCGCGATCGCTGCGAGGGCCAGCACGGCAACCGGGAGTGTGGTGCGGAGGGTGTTCGACGTGCGCAACTTCATGGAATTTCGAGGCCAAATATTTCGTTGAGCCGATCATTGCCGGAGGGGCGCAGACGCGTGAAGGCGCCCGCAGAGACCCTGAGTCAGACATGGCGCACATCGAGTCGGCACACGGTCGGATGGACTGCGTTGGAACGACAGCCCGGACACCACCGGTTGGCGCGCTGCTTCCGAGGCGCTCTTCGGCTCGACCAACGGTTGCGCCCCAGGGCGGCCGATCGGTTTTCAATCAACCGATTTCTCATAAGCAACCAAGAAATCAATCGTTCGTGTTTGCCGGGTGCAAACCTAAAGTAAGGGTCTCGTTTGAAGAACAAGACTCGCATGACCGCCATTGCTACAGTCCCACCAACTATGCCAACGGCAACATCGACCGATTCGGCGGCCGACTCGATCCCATCGCAAGCTTTCGAAGTCCGGCGCTTCGACGCACCTGTCGGCGCCGAGATCGTCGGGCTCGATATTTCCAAACCGATTGACGCGGTGGACTTTGCGCGCATCCATCGCGCGCACCTGGATCATCACGTGGTGGTGTTTCGCGACCAGAACGTTTCACCTGAAGCGCAAATCGAGTTCAGCCGCCGATTCGGCCCTCTCGAGATTCATGTGCTGCACCAGTTCCATCTGAAGAATCATCCCGAGATCCTGATCGTTTCGAACATCAAGGAAAACGACGAGCCGATCGGGCTTGGCGACGCCGGTGTGTACTGGCACTCCGACATTTCATACAAGCCGAAGCCGAGCCTGGGTTCGCTGTTGCATGCGCAGGAATTGCCAGCGGAAGGGGGAGACACGCTGTTCGCCGATCAACATCTGGCGTGGGAAGCATTGAGCCCGAAGCTCCAGCAAAAGGTCTTGCATTTGAAGGCCGAGCACAGCTACCTCGCCAAGTACGAAGACCTGCGTGCGAAGAATCCCTGGCGGCCGAAGCTGTCGCAGGCACAGATCGATCAGGTCGCCCCTGCGGTGCAGCCGGTGGTTCGCACCCACCCCGAAACGGGCCGCAAGGCGCTGTTCGTAAGCGAGCATTTCACGACCCGCATCGTCGGCCTGCCGCAAGATGAAAGCGACGCACTGCTGGGCGAGCTGTTCGCTCACAGCGTGAAGTCCGAGTTCGTCTATCGCCACGCGTGGAAGCCGCACGACCTGGTGTTCTGGGACAACCGTTCGTTGATGCATCTGGCGGCTGGTACGGCGGACAACATTCGTCGGAAGCTCTATCGCACCACGGTCATTGGCGACACGCCAAGGTAGCTGCTCGCCCCCAGGTCGCTGCGCACTTCGTCTCGCGAGTTCGACGCCAAGGTCGAGTGGATCAAGCTGTCGGTTGGCGCGGCCATCAACGACGCCTTGCTGTCAGGCAACAGGGACCGGACCAAGGGCAAACAAAACGTGAAGCGCATGGCGTCGCTAGGCCACTTTCCGTACTACCTGGTGAGCAACAACCCTGCGGTCAAGACCATCGCAGATTTCACCGACAAGGACCGCATCGCATCGCATCGCATTGCCGGCCGCGACGCTCGAGCGGCTGACCGTTCGGCGCTGGGGTCAGCAGCGTTGAGTCGTCGGAGAAAGCTCAGGACGCGATCGGGCGATGAGCCACGTCAGCAACACGGTGTTCCACGCGGTTGACTTCGACTGTGATGTGAACCAGCTCTTCATGGACGCGCAGCTGCTGCTTAAAAAAGTCTGGCTCGACAGCCGCCGTCGTCGCGAGCGAGACGATGCAGGCGTACTTGCCTTTGCCGACGCGCCAGACATGCAGGTCGCACAACGTCGCCTTGACCGGACTGGCATCGATCACCTCCCGAATCTCCTGCACCACAGGCGCGTTCATTTCTGCATCCAGCAGCACCCGACCTGAATCGCGCATCAGCCCGTAGGCCCACACTGCCACCAGCCCGGCACCGACGATTCCCATGACGGGGTCGAGCCACGCTGCGCCCCACAACTTGCCGCCGAACAGCGCGACGATGGCCAGCACGGACGTCGCGGCATCGGCCACCACATGCACGTAGGCGGAGCGAAGGTTCAGGTCCTGGTGATGCGCATGACCATGGGCGTCGTTGTGACCGTGACCGTGGTGTTCGTGCTGATGACCGCCGCGTAGCAGCCACGCGCAAGCGAGGTTGACCAGCAAGCCGACCACGCCGATCGCGATGGCTTCGTCGTAATGAATCGTGGTCGGCGAGGCCAGCCGCTCGACCGATTGGTAGAGCATCAGCGCCGCGACCAGCGTCAGCAGGATCGCGCTGCTGAAACCGCCGAGCACTTCGATTTTCCAGGTGCCGAAAGCGAAGCGACTGTCGCTAGAAAAGCGCCGTGCTGCTGCATATGCGATGACCGACAAACCCAACGCCAGCGTATGCGAGCTCATGTGCCATCCATCTGCCAGCAGGGCCATGGAGTTGAAGGTCCAGCCGCCTGCGATTTCGACCACCATCATCACGGCGGTCAAAACGACTACCCACTTGGTCAGGCGTTCGGCGAGTGGATTGCCTTCGTCGAAAGCGTGGGAGTGCTGCCAGCTCAAAGGTGACTGGGCGGCGTCGTCTGTTTGCATTCACATACTCTACCCCAGTATTCCCTCGGTGCCTTTTACAATGCACCATGGCACACACGATCACCGACAAAAAGCCCTTGCTCGCACGCGTCAGGCGCATCAAAGGCCAGGCAGAGGCACTGGAGCGCGCACTTGAAGCCGGCACCGAATGCATGGCGGTGCTGCAGCAGATCGCGGCGATCCGCGGGGCGGTGAAAGGCCTTATGTCGCAAGTGCTCGAAGGGCATCTCCGCGAACACATAGGGCCAGGGAGCGACGCATCGCATGACCGTATGGAAGACGTCGAGGCCATCGTCTCCGTGCTTCGTTCCTACATGAAATGACAGTCGAGCTGAGGTCGAGGGAACCGCACATGAACGCCGACGTGGCAACGCTGTATATGGGGATACGCTGGGACGCCTGCTCGGCTACTAATCAGTCAATCAATCGAGTTGCGCAATAGCCCGGGCAAAGTAGGCACGGTGCGCACCGGAAAGCAATGTGAAGGCATCGCGATCGCCCGCTGTCGGAAAGACGCCGACCAAGCATTGACCAACTTCGACCGGGTCGCCGTGTGCTGGCCGATAGACATCGCCCGTATACCGGGCATACCGGCCTTCCACCAACTCGCAGCGCGACGCTCTGAGCATTGCGGCGTGTGCTCGATCGAGGTGGTGGCCGACGAAGATCGCGACGTGTTCGTAAATGTCGGTCTTCAGTGAGCCAGAGCGGCAATCGGCCTGGATCTTGTCGTCCACCGACAGGAATTGAAGGGTCAGCACCATTGGTCAATGATGCTTTTTACCTGGCTTTCGTGGTGCCCGTTCGTCGGTTCAAGACGTCCTCAAAGAAGATGATGCGCTGGTGCTGTTTCGCTGTTAAGCGACGTAAGCGACGTAAGCGACGCAAGCGACTCACCAGTCGCTGCTGGAATCGCCGCCACCGCCACCGCCACCGCCACTGTCCCATGAGCCGGCATCGGAAATTCCGAAGTCGGAGCCGCCCATGTCTGCATTGGTATCCGGTCCGAGATTGTTGTCGAAAGCAGGCTGATCGCGACGTTTTTCGGCTATGTCGTCAGACCTGTCGCGTTGGCTGAAGTGCCGCACGGCTTGCTCGACTGCGACCGCGCCCAAGCCAACGGCGGCGCCCGTCATCAACGCGCCACCCAGGCCGGAAGTTGCCGATGGCGCGGCGGGCGCCGGTGTGGCATAGGGGTAGTTGGGTTGTGCCGTCGATCCCGGTGCGTAGCCAGCCGGAACGCCGCCATACGAAGGATTCGGGTAGCCCGTTTGCGCAGTGACCGGCGCACTGCCCGGCGCACCGGGTGCACCGCTCGCACCAGGCCTTGCACCCGAAATTCGCTTGAACATGAAGAAGCCTGCCGCGATCAGCAGCACCACGATGCCTGTCTTGGCCGGTGCGCCGAGACCGGACGACGCGACGCTCTGTGATTCGACCACCTTTGTGGACGCGGGCCGCGCTGCGGACGCTGGTCCATCGATCCGCTGGAGTAAGCCTGCAACCGCTTCTGGCTTGGCAAAAGGCAGGCCTGGCGCCAGCGCCTCGGCCCTGGCGTAGGCTGTCTTCGCCGCCCCGAGCTTGCCTTCTTTGGCGAGCAGTTCCGCGTGTACGAAATGAGCTTTGGCGCTGCCCGGATGCGCCGTTAGCACCGTGGCGATCATGCTGTCGGCTTCGGAGAGTTTTCCGCTCTCCGCCGCCTTGTAGATCTCGTCGATGGAAGGCTCACGAGCGCGGGTCGCGGCGGTTTCGGCCTGTGCCAGCGCAAGAACCGGAACGGTCAGCGCGAGCGCCAGAGCGAGATGACTGAGATGAATGACCAGACGTTTGAACATGGGAGCCTCTTTCCTTGCGAAATTGTCCAAGCGACTAAATCACGCGTGGCTTAGGGCACGCTTAAAGAAAAGAGCCCTGGCAGGCTTGGCGCCGAGGTCTTACCGATGTCTCGCCGCGGACTTTCAGCGTTTGCTGCTCGCGATAGAGCGGAGCAAGTCGTCGTGATCTGTCGACAGAAAAATGCCGACGGCCGCAATCGCTGCAATGACGATCGCCGATATGGCGATGTCCCAGTGGCCGCCCTTCGGCTTGCGTGCGTCGATCAGGCGGCCTGCCAGCAGCAAGACGATCGCGCCTGTGCCAAGCAGCAACATCAGGAGCAGAGCGTTTTTCATGGTCCGTAAATGTACGCGGGGTTGCTGTCGACGAACCACCCCGCTCGTGGAGGACAAAAAAAGGCCCGCGCGAGGCGGGCCTTTGGAAGTGTGGCCCTTGAAACCACCTTGGAGAACCAAGCCTCGAGCGTAGTCACGCGGCTGCAACACGCCAAGTCGGTCAAAGGTACGCGTTGGCGTATTTTTTAGGAACTAGTTGGCAAAAGTGGCGGAACTTTTGCTGTGCCCTTCACTTTGTCAGTTGCCTGGTCAGTCGAGAAGCAGCTTCATTCCGGGGTCGCCTTTTTGCATCGCCCGCTGGTAGGCCGGGCGGGCCGCCACGCGTTGCAGATAGGCGCGCACATTGGGGTACGGCGCGAGATCGAACGGGAAGAAGTAACGCATGGTGGTCAACGAAAAGACCATCATGATGTCCGCGGCGGTCAGGCTCTCGCCGGCCAGAAAAGGGGTCTTGCCGAGCCGCATTTCCATCATCGTGAAAGCATCGAGCAGTCGACTCCGGATGCGCGCGGCGATCGGGTTGTCTACGGGCAGGTTCAGTCGACTCATCACCATGTTGCGGCCCATCGCAGGCTGGAAATTGCCGTTTGCGTAGTGCCACCAGAAAACATATTGCGCGTAGTCGGGGTGCGTAGGCGCGAGCATCAAGCGCCCGCCGCCATGTCTGCCGATGATGTATTCCATGATGGCGCCCGATTCCGCGAGGACGATTTCGCCGTCTTCGATGACGGGTGCGGTGCCCATGGGATGTAGAGCCACGAGCGAGGGCGGGGCAAGGCCGGTGACTGGGTCACGGACGTGGTGTACGAGGTCGTAGTCGAGGCCGAGTTCTTCGCAGAGCCAGAGAATGCGCTCCGACTGGGATTTGCCGAGGTGATGGATGGTGAGCACAGTTGATTTTCAGGAGGGTTGGAGATGCTCGATCTTGCCCCGACACCGCCCGCGCACGCGGTCGGAACATCCTGGTGTGCTTGCGGGGATGCGTTTGCCCACGCCGGCGCAAGTGATTCGGTGGCTGCCATACAGTGAGGTATGAATCGATTTTTGTTGTTCTACGCAGTAACTGCTTTCTGCGTGGGTGCAGTGAACGAAGCGTCCGCGCAAGCGACCCGCGGCGCGCCCGCCGGTACGACCGCGCAGTGTGCCGATGGCACCTTCAGCTCCGACCCGAGGCGGCCATGCGTCGGACGCAAAGGTGTGCAGTCGCAGGGTGGGGCGGGCTCGACGCCTGTGCAGCCGCAGGTGGCGCCGGCATTTCCGCCCAGCACGCCGCCGCCCTCCAGTTCGCGAGCCCAGGGCTCTTCGATCCAGGGCCTGCCTGCGGGGACCACCCAAATGAACTCGCCGACTCGACGCTAACGCCGACGTTGATCAGCGCCCTGTCGCCGACACCCGTACCAGCGTCGCGGCCCTCGATCCGGTCATGCGACAAAACTCGTCGCGCTCCATGTCCGATGGAAAGCAGTAGACAGTGCAGCGACCGATGACCGCGTGGGACGTGGGCGCATCGGGTGCGGTCCGCCTGAGTTCGCCGTCCCATCGCTGCCAGCCGTCGGAGGCCTGTTCCGCAAAGGTCTGTGCGGAGTCTCCAGCAAGCTGGGTCAAGGCTGCGTAGGGATGACACACCGTGTCGAGAGCGCGCAACTCGCAAACGGCAGTCAGCCGCTTGTCGGACGTCTGAAAATGAAGGTCGGCGCGGCTGCGAGGCATGCTTCAGCTTAACGCTGCACGGACACGCTCGAACGGATCTGCCACGACCACATCGAGAACGTGCGACGCCATGCCAACCAGCGCGGTGTATCTGGGTATCAGGAGGATCCTAAAACCATCCTCACCTCAGTCAACCATGTGGTGTGTTGTGTCATCCCGTCTCCGGCCAAGATTCTGAAGTGGGGCGACACCGTCAACATCGATGTCGCTTATCTCCCTTGCAGATACGGCGCTGGATTCGTGGCAACGCCATCCTTCCGGACTTCGAAATGCAGCTTGACGCGGTCGGTACCCGTGCTGCCCATGTCGCCGATCTTTTGGCCTTGCTTGACTTGTTCGTCCTCACGCACGAGCACGCGATCCAGATGCGCATAGGCCGTGATCAGCTTGGCGTTGTGCTTGATGATGATCATCGTGCCGTATGACCGCAGCGAATTGCTGACCAGCATGACGCGCCCCGATGCAGCCGCGATAACCGGATCACCGCGGCTGCCGTCGATGTCGATGCCCTTGTTGCGCACCCCGTCATAGCCTGCAATCGTGTTGCCCGCCGCGGGGCGCACGAAGCTGCTGTTGCCTGTTGCCGGCGCGGCTTGTTCCGACGGTCCCGGCTTTGCGGGCGCCTGCCGAGGTCCGCTCTGTTTGCTTGCGGCGCTCTTGACGCTCGCTGGCTGATCCTTCGCGCAACCTGCCAACACGATCGCACTCACTGCGGCAACCAAAACGAATGCTGCGCGCACCCAAATTCTCTGCACCATATGTCTCTGACTTCCCGGACTTTTTTCCAATCGCTCATGCTACATGGCGCTCTCTGACGGGCCGAAGACGCCTGAGAATCCCCGCATGCCTCACGCCGTCTCCCGCTTGCGCGCCGCGCGCCTGGCCCGCAGTGCCAAACCCTTCCTCGCCCGTGGTGGTTTCAAGCGTGAGCGTTGCACGGGTTGCCGTCTCGTTGCCAGCCACTGCATGTGCGCATTGCGTCCGTCCGTCGTCACGCGTGCAGGCGTGTGCCTGCTCATGGCCGATATCGAGCCGCTCAAGCCGAGCAACACGGGCTGGTTGATCGCCGATGTGGTGGTCGACACCTTCGCATTCGGATGGTCGCGCACTGAAACCGACCCCGAACTTCTGGCCTTGCTGAGCGACCCGCAGTGGCAACCCTATGTCGTGTTCCCAGGCCAGTACGCAGCGCCGGAGCGGGTGGTGCATGCAGTGGCGCCGTCCAGCGCCGCCGATGGTGAACCGGTCAAGCGCCCGCTGTTCATCCTGCTCGATGGCACCTGGGCCGAGGCACGCAAGATGTTTGGGAAAAGCCCGTACCTCGACCCATTGCCCGTGCTCAGTCTGCAGCCCGATCGGTTACCGCACTACAAGCTGCGCCGCTCCGGCCGCGACGATCATTTCTGCACCAGCGAAGTGGCTGCGCTCTGCATGAATCTGGCGGGAGAGCACATTGCGCAGCGAACGCTAGACGCGTACCTCGCGGTCTTCACGCACCACTATCTTCAGGCGAAGAATCAGTTGCCTGTCGCGTGGGATGGGGTCGCGCATCTGCGGTTGCGCGAGGCGTCTGTTGGCTAGCCAATATGCGTTGAACTTCCGGTTCAAGCCGGATAGCCGTCGTACGTCCATCAATGTGGCCGGCAGCAGGGCCCGTTGCGTTCCTTCAGCATTAATAAGAGAAGCCGACCTTCGTCAAAATTGCTGAACGGCCAGTTGCCGACGCTAGCGAAGGGCGGCTTCAGGCTCGCGTCCAGGCGTCGCAAAGAGGTAAGTGCTGCTGACAGGCGCTGTTGACGGCGGATACACAGGTATTGCGGGAGCGCCGGAGCGCCAGCACGAGGGGTCGCCTTCCTTGGAGCTCTTTAGTTGAGGGCGCCTATCGGGGTTATCGTTCGGCGTCGGCCACCACGCGCTGAAACACCTTACAAGGCTCCAGAGGCCATCCAGGATGACGACAGACGAAGTTCCGTCGGAGACGATCAACACCACGCGACTGCCTGCAGGCATTTGGGCGCTCGGTTTCGTCAGCCTCTTGGCTGACATCTCTTCGGAAATGGTGCACAGCCTGCTGCCGTTATTCATGGTGTCTGCACTTGGCGCAAGTGCCTTCATGGTCGGCTTGGTGGAGGGCGTGGGCGAGGCGACAGCCTTGATGGTGAAGGTCTTTTCGGGCGTGCTTTGCGACTACTTCGGCCGGCGCAAGCCTTTCGCCATTGCCGGCTACGCGTTGGGCGCTTGTTCTAAGCCTTTATTTGCGATAGCCCAGACCACAGGCATGGTCCTGACGGCGCGACTGGTGGACCGGGTTGGCAAGGGGGTGCGAGGCGCCCCGCGAGATGCCTTGGTCGCCGATATCGCGCCGCCACAACTTCGAGGCGCGGCCTTCGGTCTGCGCCAATCACTCGATACGGTCGGTGCATTCATCGGGCCCCTTGTAGCAGTGGGGCTGATGATCGCCTGGTCAAACGACTTCCGGGCGGTGTTCTGGGTCGCCGTCATACCTGCGATAGCGTCCGTCGCATTGCTGGGCGTCGGCGTCCGGGAGCCTGCGCGTGAAGCCGGCTTGAAACGGACGAATCCTCTGCGTCGAGACAACCTGCGCCAGCTCGACCGCGCTTACTGGTGGGTCGTTGCAGTGGGCGCAGTCTTCACTCTTGCCCGGTTTAGCGAGGCATTTCTGGTCCTACGGGCGCAACAGAGCGGGATCCGGATGGCCTGGGTGCCGCTCGTCATGGTTGTGATGAGCCTGGTCTACTCGCTATCGGCCTATCCGTTCGGCAAGCTCTCCGACCGTATGAGCCACCGAGCGTTACTTTCGATGGGTCTGTTGATACTCATTGCTGCCGACCTGGTGCTTGCGTCGAACTCGCACTGGGTCAGTGTCCTGTTGGGCGTGTCGCTTTGGGGCCTGCACATGGGCATGACGCAGGGCCTGCTCGCGACGATGGTTGCCGACGCGGCACCGGATCATCTGCGCGGCACGGCGTTTGGCTTCTTTAACCTGATGAGCGGGTTGGCTGTGCTTGTAGCCAGCGTTCTCGCCGGCTTGCTGTGGGACGGTTTGGGTGCTCCAGCAACATTCATCGCCGGAGCGGCGTTCTGCGTGTTGACGCTGCTCGGCCTGCGGTTCGCCCCGCTTCGTTTTCGGTGATTGACTGGATCAAACACCGACTCGCGTCGCCGCATCTCGCCGCCGCCATACGGCGTTTCGCGCCGCAACTGGATTTCGCTCGTGCCCGCCTGTCCCCGAGCAGCGAAGTGGGGCTGAGGCTGACCTTGAGCGTTCTGCTGTTCATCGGCGCGACGTGGCTCTTCGCAGGGGTGGCCGAAGACGTCGTCACCGGCGATCCGCTCGTCAAGGTCGATCAAATGATCACGCACTGGTTTCAGCGGCACTCGGCAGCCGGCGTCACGCGCTGGATGTTGCTTGTCACTGACGCCCATAACGCCATTCCCATCAGCGCTATCGGCCTTGCGTTCGCGGTTTACTTAGGGTGGCGACGAGAGGGGTACTGGCTCCTCACCTTGCTTCTGGTGCTGCCGGGTGGCATGTTGTTAAACCTGGTGCTCAAGCAGATCTTTCAACGCGGGCGCCCCATTCTCGAAGAGCCATTGCTGGGCCTTTCCAGCTATAGCTTTCCAAGCGGCCATGTGACGGCAGCAACGTTGCTCTACGGCGTGCTGGCCGTCTTTCTCGCGACGCGAACGCCCAAGCTAGGCTGGCGGGTGACGCTTTACGCGACGGCCTGCCTGGCAGTTCTGTTGGTGGCAACGACGCGCATCTACCTCGGCGCCCACTATTTCAGCGACGTGGTCGCCGCAGCGGCCTGGGGCACGGCTTGGCTAGTCCTGTGCTCAGTGCTCGTGCGCGAACTCCGGCGACGAACCGCTCTTCGCCGGAGTGCGCAACCGCACTAGGGGTCCACCAACGGGCGCTTTTCTGCCGTGGGCGCGCGCCGCTCAGGACGGTGGTGTTGCGTTCGCTCACCCCAACCGATTCACCCCACACCACCGTGCCATGAACACCGCCAGCACCGCGACCGTCTGCATCATGCTGTCGATCGACACCCACTCGTCGATGCCGTGGATGTTTGCGCCGCCCGAAGGGCCGTAGCAGATGGCGGGCGTCTCGCCGTAGAGGTTGAAAAACTTGGCATCGGTCGTTCCGGTGAACGACGTTGAAGTCGCTTCCTTGCCGACGATGTCTTTGTGGGCCTTGGCGATGGCGACAACGATCGGTGCGTCGTCCGGCACGTGGCATCCGTCGGCCTGGAAGCCTTCGTAGACGATCTTGTAGCTCAGTGCAGCGTGGGCGGGATGCGCCTCGTAGGCGGCGGCGAGCACCGCCTCGACTTCGGCCTTGACCTTGCCGACCTTCATGTCCGGATAGAAGCCGATCCGCACGTCTGCGCGACAGGCTGAAGGCACGGACGATGCCCATTCGCCGCCGTTGATCTTGCCGAGGTTGAAGTTGACCGGATGGTCGTGGTGCGCGAAGGAGCGGTAGCGCGCGCTCGGTGCGTTCCATCTGTCTTCGAGCTTTTTCAGTTCGCCGAAAAGGTAGTGAGTGAAGTCGATGGCGCCCACGCCGGTTTGCGCGACGGAGGCGTGCACCGGCTTGCCCAGCACTTCGATGGCGAGCCACAACACGCCCATCTGGCAGGTCATGATGCCGTTCTCGGAGATCGGTTCGGTGATGACGGCGGCGTCGGCGCGGTAGCCGGCCACCAGGCACGCGAGGGCGCCGTTGCCGGTGCATTCTTCTTCGATCACCGACTGAAAGTACACGGGAGACGCGGGCTCCAGGCCGATCGACTTGAGCGCCTTGAACGCCATCGTGTACGCGATGATGCCGGCCTTCATGTCCGATGCGCCGCGGCCATAGACGCGATCGCCTTCGACCCGGCCGGAGAACGGAGAGCCCTCCCACAGCACCTCGGCGCCCGTCGGCACTACGTCGATGTGGCCGTTGAAGATCAGTGAGTTGCCCTTGAACCGGCCGCTCGGCCGGTGGATGCCCACCACGTTCGTGCGGCCGTCGTAAGAGACGATCGAAGGGGAATAGCCGGGGTGCGCCTTCAGCTTTTCTTCGTCGATCTCGAACTCGTCCACTTGCAGGCCGAGTTCGCCGAAGCGCTCGGCCATGAAGCTTTGCGCGCTCTTCTCGTGGCCGAGCAGGGAAGGGTGCTTGACCAGCGCGCTCAGCATGGCGACGCTTTCATCACGCAGGGCATGGGCAGCGGCGACTATGGCGGATTCGTCCACCAGGGCTTCAATGACTTCTTGCATGAGAACCATTCTGCTATCGAAGGATTGGCAGTGTCGTTGGAAACGGGCAGTGCGGTTGTGGCGGGGTGCGGCGCTGGCGAAGTAGGGTTGCCGCCAAAACGTGCTCGACCGCCGATGCGTTGTGGCGCTAATTCGAATGACGCGGTATTGAATCGTTATTCGATATGAAAAATAGCATTTAACGCTTCATTATCGTTTCACGAAAATGAATAATGAAGCAGAGAGCGCGCTACTAGCCGCCAGTTCCAGTTCCCCACAACCACGAAAGACCACGATGAACAAGACCGAGACCACACGCCGCATCTTTCTGCTGACCATTTCCGCCGGAGCCACTGGCTTCGGGCTCGACGCCATGGCGCAAGCCGCCGTTGATGAAAAAGATCCGCAGGCCGCAGCGCTTGGCTATGTGGCAGACGCCAGCCGAGTCGACGCGAAGAAATTTCCGAAGTACGCCGCCGGCCAGATGTGCAGCAGTTGCGCGTTGTACCAGGGCAAGCCCGCCGACGCGAACGGTGCTTGCCCGCTCTTCGCCGGCAAACAGGTGAGCGCCAAGGGATGGTGCAGCGCCTGGGCGAAAAAGGGATGACGAACTCGCACGCAATGGCCTCGCGCGCGATCAGCCGCAGGACGTTGCTCGGCGCGCTGACACTGCCATGGCTCGTGGGCGGTTGCACCACGCCGCTGCCGCTCGTGCAGCCACCAGCGAACGATGCAGGTGCCGTATCGCGGCTGCGTGACAGCGCAGAGGCGCACGGCCTTGCCGCATACCGGCAGATGACCGATATCAATGTCAGCTACAGCGGCAAGTGGCGGCCGCTGGTGGGTCGCATCCAGCCCGAAGTCGTCGACGAAGGCTATCGCGGCAGTTCGCAAGAAAGGCTGCTGCCTTCGACCGCTGTCGTGGCACAGGCCTACACCGGGGCGAAGGGCAACAAGCACGTCTGGTGGCGCAGGGGTGGCACGGCGCCCGACGACGCAGGCGAGGTTGCGGTGTGGTTCAACGGCGTGCGCAGCGCCGATGACGCTGCGCAGCAGGCGGCGGCCCTCGTGGCCGAAGGCTATGGGCTCTTTCTGCTCGGACCGCTCTGGTTGAACGACCGCGGGCTGCGCATGCAGTCGGGCGGCACCGAGCGCGTCGATGGCCGCGTCTGCGATGTCGTCGACGTTTGGTTATCGCCAGGCTTGGGCCGAGTCGCCACCGACCGCGTCGCCCTGTGCATCGACCGCGGCGACGGGCTCGTACATCGAATGCGCTTCACGCTGGAAGGCTTCGCCAACACGCAAGGGGCGGTGGCAGAGGTCGACACCTTCGAGCATGAGCGCCGCTTTGGCGTGACGTGGCCGATGCGATCGTTCGAGCGGATCGTGCATCCCATCGCATTGCCGGCTCACGATTGGCGCATCACCGGGCTCGATGTGAACCGGGGATACGAGGCCAGAGAGGTGAGCGGGCCCGCGTTCACAGGCACGGCCGCGGCGGCTGCAACGCCGGTGTAGTTGCAAGGCCGCACCTCAAGCCCGATCCGCGGTCGTCCGGACCCGCATCAGTCGCAACCCGTTGGCGACGACCAGCAGCGTCGCACCCATATCGGCGAACACCGCCATCCACATGGCGGCGGTGCCGACCAGGGCGAGCACCATGACAACGGCCTTGATGCCGAGCGCCAGCGAAATGTTCTGCACCAGCACCGCGTGCGTCTTGCGCGACAGGCGAATCGTCTCCGGGATGCGGCGCAGATCGTCGTTCATGACGACCACGTCGGCGGCTTCCATGGCGATGTCGGTGCCCATCGCACCCATCGCGAAGCCGATGTCGGACTGCGCCAGCGCCGGTGCGTCGTTGATGCCGTCGCCAGTCATCGCAGTGGCGCCGAAGCGCTTCTGCAGCGCCTTGATTTCGGCCAGCTTGTCTTCGGGCAACAGGTTGCCTTGCGACTCGTCGATGCCGGCCTCGGCCGCGATGGTCTTCGCGGTCGCGGTGTTGTCGCCGGTCAGCATGACGGGCGTCACGCCGAGTGCCTTGAGCTCGGCGATGGCATGGCGCGATGATTCCTTGATGGTGTCAGCCACGGCGAAGAGGGCGATAACGCCGCGATCGTCTGCCAGCAGCGTGACCGTACGGCCCTGCTGCTCGTGCGCGGCAAGCTGGGCCGCGATCTCTGCATTGCTGTGGTTGCGCTCTTGCATCAGGCGATGGTTGCCGAGCGCGTGGTCGCGTCCGCCTACCGTGCCCTGCGTGCCGCGGCCGGGGAGGGCGATGAAGCCTTCAACCGTGTCGGCCTCTGCACGCGCGGCAGGCGAGCCGAGCCCTTGCGCGATGGCTTTCGACACAGGGTGGTCGGAGCGCTCCGCCAGGCTCGTCGCGATGCGGCCGACCTGCTCTTTGTCCGCGTCAGGGCGAAGCACCATCCAGTCGACCAGCTTCGGCTTGCCCTCTGTGATGGTGCCGGTCTTGTCGAGCGCGATGGCCTTGAGGTTGCGTGCCTCTTCCAGATAGGTGCCGCCCTTGATCAGGATGCCACGCCGCGCGCCCGCCGCCAGCGCGCTGACGATCGTCACGGGCGTCGAGATCACCAGCGCGCACGGGCAGGCAACCACCAGCAGCACCAGTGCCTTGTAGATGGCTTCGAGCCAGGTGGCGTCCGTCAGCCACGGCATGAGCAGGGCCACGGCCAGCGCCAGCACGAAGACCGATGGCGTGTAGATGGCCGCGAAGCGGTCGACGAAGCGCTGCGTCGGTGCGCGCGTTCCCTGCGCTTCCTCGACCGCGTGAATGATGCGGGCCAGCGTCGTGTTGGACGCAATGCCGGTCACGCGAAACTGGAGTTCGCCCGTCTCGTTGATGGTGCCGGCGTAGACCGTGTCTCCGACGCTGCGATCGACCGGCAGGCTCTCGCCCGTGACCGGCGCCTGGTTCACCGCGCTGCGGCCTTCGGTGACCACGCCGTCGAGCGGCACGCGCTCGCCAGGACGGATGCGCACGATGGCATCGAGCACCACACCGGCCGATGGCACCGTCTTCCAGCTGCGGTCCGCCTGCTGTACGTCGGCTCCTTCCGGCGCAAGAGCGACAAGGCCTTTGATCGCGTTGCGGGCGCGATCGGCGGCACGCGCTTCGATCAACTCGGCGATGGCGTAGAGCGCCATGACCATCGCGGCTTCCGGCCACTGGCCAATGACAAAGGCGCCGGTGACGGCCACGCTCATCAACGCGTTGATGTTCAGCCGGCCGCGGCTCAGCGCCTTGATGCCCTTCGAATAGGTCTCGACGCCCGACAGCCAGATTGCGATTGCGGCCATGCCGAGGCCGACGTACTTCATCGCGGGGACATCGCTGGCGAAGAAGTGCAGCGTCTCGGCGCCGATGGCCAGTGCGAGCGCGGCGCCGAGGCGAATCACACTGGACGATTGCTCGACATGAGCGTGGCCGTGATCGTGGTCGTGGTCATGCCCCGCATGGTCGTGGCCGTGGTGGCCGTCCTCGGCTGTGTGGGTCGCGGCTAGGCCTGCGCCGCTTCGAGGCGCGCTCACCGGCACTGGTTCGTAACCTGCGCTTTGAATAGCCTTGACAGCCAGCGGAATCACCTCGGCGGGCGCGTTGATGGCCACCGTTCGTGCGCCCAGCTGGAAGTTGAGGCTCTTGATGCCGACGACCTTGTCTAGCGCGCGGCGGATGTCGCTTTCTTCCACCGCACAGTCCATAGCCGGAATGCGGAACACCGTTGCGCCGGCGGGAACGGTTGTCTTGGCCGCGCTGGTGGACGGCTTCTCTTTCATTTCAGGCATTGTGGTTTTTGTCATTGGCTAGATTGGAAACCCTGTAGCGGGTTTAGAGTCAAGCGCAAATTTCCAAACGGTTTTCTGGAGGGATTTCGATGAAGATCGGTGAACTGGCGCAAGCCACGGACACGCCCGTAGAGACCATCCGCTTCTACGAAAAGGAAGGGCTGTTGCCGACCCCGGCGCGGACCGAGAGCAACTACCGCATCTACGGCCCGGAGCACGTCGAACGGCTGATGTTCATCCGTCGGTGCCGCTCGCTGGATATGGCGCTGGACGAGATTCGTGCGCTGCTTCGCTTCAAGGAATCGCCTCAGGAAAACTGTGGCGGGGTCGGCGAGCTGCTGGAAGAACATCTCGGGCACGTCGCCCAGCGCATCCGCGAATTGCGTGCTTTGGAGAAGCAGCTGAAGGGCCTTCTGGAGCAGTGTTCGACGACCGCTGCTTCGGGCGATTGCGGCATTCTGAAAGAGCTGTCGAGCGAGGGGCCGGCCCGGGCTTTCAAGCGCGCAGTCACGAAGCACGTGCACGGTACGCACTGAAGCTCAGTGCGCGTGAGCGGCGTCGGTCCGTTCGGCGGCTCGGTGACGGATGTCGCTCCGGAGTGCTCGACGGCTACCTCACGAGAGGCCGCACGGTAGTGAAGCCGCCATCCACCGCAATCACCTGCCCCGTGAGGCGGGCTGCGCCGTCACTGAGCAGCCAGGCCATGACGTCAGCCACCTGTTCTGCAGTCTGCACGCCGCCCAAAGGGTACTGGCGCGCGGCGCCATCACGCATGGCGGGCAGCTTCAGCATGCTGGCCGTCATCGGCGTCTCGGTCATGCCCGGTGCCACGGCGTTGATGCGCAGCCGCTGTGCCGCGTAGGTGGCTGCGGCGCTGCGCACCAGGGCTTCGATGCCGCCCTTGGCCGCAGCGATCGCCTCGTGATTGGCGACGCCGATGCGCGCCACCACCGAGCTCGCGAACACCGCCGCACCAGGCCCGCCCTGCAAAGCGCCGATCCAGGCCTGCAACATGAATACGGCGCTGTCGAGGTTGACGCGCATCACCTCGCGGTAGGCGTCCTCTCGGGTGCGGTGCAGCGGTGCGATCAGCGTGCTGCCCACGCAGTGCGCCAGCAAGGTGGGCGCGGCGCCGAGCGCCTCCTGGCAGGCGGCAATGGCCTGGGCTGCGCCTTCGGGCGTGGTGGTGTCGGCGGCGATCCGCACGGCGGCTTCCACATCGGCCAGGCGGTCGAGGTCGCGCCCTGCCGCGGCGACGCGGAAGCCCGTTGCGTGCAGTTGGTGTGCCAAGGCGCGGCCGATGCCACCGCTGGCGCCCGTGATGAGAACGATCGAAGTCATGGGATGTATTGCGACGGTGATTGAGTTGGGTGAGATCAGCGGGCTGTGTGCTGCCGGATTTATTGGGCCGGACGTGGCTTTTTGCGGCAGGCATCCGAGCAGTACTTCACCTCGGCCCAGTTCTTCGCCCATCGACGCCGCCAGGTCATGGTCAGGCCACAACTCACGCAGGGTTTGCTGGGCAGCGCCGCCTTGTTGCCTTTAAAGCTCTCATTGCTCTTTGCCATGTCGCAATGCTACGAGTTTCCGGGTCGATTTGAGGTCAACATCGAGGCAAACTCGGTGGCTGTCGCACTTTAGGCGAGTCAAATCCGGGTCAAGTCTTCACGCTGAGCCCACGCTACAAAACCTTGACCGCCCGCCCGATGTACTGAATCGGCCCGGTCGGCCGATCGATCGGAGATCCGTTCTCCGGCTCCAGGGTCAGCTCGAAGAGCTGGTTCGGCTCTATTGCCGGCAGCTTGCCGAGCGGCACATAGAGCGTCTGGCCCGGTTTCACCAGACCGAGCGAAACGGGGCCGCGCCACTGGTCGCCCTTGGTCCAGAACTGCAGGGATTTTTGACTTGGAACGGTCGCGGTACCCAGCGGCACCAGACTGAGCTGGTGCGCGGCGTTGGTCTGAATCACATAGCCCGGCGCCTTGTCTTGTGGTGCCACCAGCACGACCATGTATTCGGGCGCTTGCGGTGTGCCTGGGCGCAGAACGAGCACCGCCGCCAGAGCCGCCGCGGTGGCAAAGCCGGCGCCGGTCATGCCGCGCCAGAGGCCGAGGTTGTTCCACCAGCCCGAAGGTCTTCGGCTCTCGACTTTCGGCCGCGGAGAAGCTGGCATGACAGGTGCCTTGACTGCGGCAGCGGCTTCGCCCAGGCTGCCCTCGATGCGCCGCCACAGCGCCGTCGACGGCTCTGAAGGCGGCGCGAGCGCGACGAGCGGAAGCAATCGCGCGTCCCACGCCGTCACCGCGTCACGCAAAGCGGGCTCCCGCTCGATCCGCGCTGCGACGATCTGTCGCGTCGCAACATTCAACGTGCCGAGGACGTACTCGCCCGCCAGCGCGTCGATGTCTTCGCCGGATGTGTTCGGCGTGCTCATGTCATGCACTCGCGCAAGGCTTTCATGCCGCGCTGAATCCAGGCTTTGACCGTGCCGAGCGGCGTGCGCGTGCGCTCCGCAATTTCGGCATGGGAGCAACCTTCGACGTAGGCGTAGAGGATGCAGTCGCGGCGTGCAGGCTCCAAGCTTGCGAGGCAGGTGTGCAGCCGGCCGAGGTCGGCACGGAGTTCGAACGGGTCGCCCGCACTGACGTACGCTGCCAGTGCGGCATCGTCGTCGATGGCTTCGCGCGCGTCGTCGTCGACCGTGGCTTCGCGCGCCGAGCTGCGCACCATGTTCAGTGCCGCGTTGCGCACAACGCTGTAGATCCAGCCGCGGCCTTCGCCACGGGTCGGATCGAAGCTGCCGGCTCGCTGCCAGATGTTCAAGAAAGCATCGTGCAGCACGTCTTCTGCACGATGGTGTTGGCGCACGATGCGCAGGGCCACGCCCAGAAGGAAGCGGGCCTCGCGCTGGTACAGGCGCTGCAGGGCTTCGCGGTCGCCTTGCGCGCAGGCCATGAGCTCGGCGTCGTAATCGAAATGATCGGCGGGCGGCAAGGTCGATGGCGGTGGCTCGAAGAGGGTTCGATGGTAGTCGAGCCGCGCTGCAACGCCGTCATGCCATGCCGCAGCCGAGGGTCAAGACGCCTTCCAGAAGATGTAGTCGGCCTGGTACTTGACGGTCTGCTTCTGGCCCTTGGTGGCTGGGGTGCAAGGCATGGCCGCCGGTGCAACACCGCCTTGCAAGGCGACGCGCTGGATGTAGGTCACGCCGGTCATTGCGCCGCTGCCCATCGCCGGGTTGGCCTTGACCACTTGATACGGCAGACTGGTCGGACCCGATGGCGCGACCGCGAATTGAGTTGCGGTCAGTTTGGAGCCGTCCATCGATTCCCACGTAGCGGGCGGGCCGTAGTACTTACCGACCTGCTTGCCGCTGCGGTCCATCAGTTTGGCATCGGGGCCGACGAACACCCATTCGGTCTGGCCCGGCGCGTTGGCCTTGTCGCGGCACTCGTAGGTGATGTCGCCGACACCCACGGTTTCCATGGCGACCTTGTTACCCGGCGGCACCTGGATCGGTGCGGGCAGCGAAGACTGATTGAACGTTGGACCCATGGACATCGAGCCACAGGCGGTGACGAGGGCGGCGGCGGACAGTGCGACCGCAACAAAAACGGGACTAGAAACTTGGCGAGAAGCTTGGGGAGTGCGCATTGAAATTCTCCAGTGGATAGGGCAGCAGCACATTCGCTGCTGATGGCTCTACCCACCAGATGCGCGGTTGGATGCACTCGGGCTGAAAAATATTCAGCCAGTGAACTCAGCCAGTGAACTCAGCCAGTGAACCCCGCCAGATTCAAGACATGGGACTTGCCCAGCCAGACAGCACAGTCCCGGTGATCGCGCAGCGCATCGCCGGTGTTCGGATGAACGAACACGTCGAGCGTGCCGTGGTTGAGTGCAAGCCATCCCAGTACATGCGGAAAGTCGTCAGGCGAGATGGCCAGCTGGTAGCTCCACATAGGGTGTGGTCCCACCGGCTTCTCGTGAAAGCGGCCCATGGCGATGCGGCCGGCCAATTCGATCTCGATGGTTTCGCGCAGCGTCCAGGCCGCCGCTCCTGTCGCGGAGTCGAAGTACACGTGGGCGTGCCAGCTGCCGATGGTCGAAGGATTCAACAGGGTCATGTTCATTGCCGGAAGACCTTGGGGCCGCCATTGCGAAGCCAGTCGTCTATTGTCCATGGCGAACTATGAACAGGATTGTCGGAATGAATAAAAACGCGCTCATCGTCGGGGTCAGCGGTGTCATTGGAAGTGCGCTTGCAGTGCATTTGCTCGCCGATGGCGCATCGGTCTATGGTCTCTCCCGCGGCAGAACGCCCGTCGCGGCCGGCGTGAAGCCCCTCACGGCAGACCTGACCGATCCTGTCGCGCTGGCTGAAGTTCTAGGCTCACTCGATGGCATCGAGTTTTCCAAAGTGTTCTTTACTGCCTGGGCGCGACAGGCGAACGAGAAAGAGAACATCCGCGTCAACGGCGCCATAGTGAGCAACGTGCTCGATGCCGTCGGCCCCGGCTTGCGCGGCGGCCATGCGGCACTGGTCACCGGGCTCAAGCATTACCTCGGCCCCTTCGAGGCATACGGCACCGGCAATGTGCCCATGACGCCGTTCCGCGAAGAGCAAGGGCGGCAGCCGGTCGACAACTTTTATTACGAGCAAGAAGACAGGCTCTTCGCGGCCGCCGAGCGCCATGGCTTCAGCTGGAGCGTGCATCGGCCCCACACCATCATCGGGTTCGCCATAGGCAACGCGATGAACATGGGTGTGACGCTCGCCGTCTATGCCACGCTCTGCAGGGCGACGGGCCAACCGTTCGTATTCCCGGGGTCTGCGGCGCAGTGGGAAGGACTCACCGACATGACCGATGCGCGGCTGCTCGCCCGTCATCTCACGTGGGCGTCAGACACCGCGGCAGCACGCAATCAGGACTTCAACGTCGTCGATGGCGATGTGTTTCGCTGGAAATGGTTGTGGCCCCGGCTGGCCGAATACTTCGGCATCGAAGCAGCTGGCTTCGACGGCACCATGCGCCCGTTGGCCGAGCGGATGCAAGGATGCGCCGGGCAATGGAAGGAGATCGCCGAGCGTCATGCCTTGAAAGAGGCGAATGTCGAAAACCTCGTGTCGTGGTGGCACACCGACGCAGACCTTGGCCGGCCGATGGAGGTGCTGGCCGACATGACCAAGAGTCGCAAGGCGGGGTTCCTGGATTTCCAGAGCACGCCGGATGCGTTCACGGATTTGTTCGACAAGCTGAGGGCTGAGCGCGTGATTCCTTGACGGGTTCTCGATGAACACCATAGCTCTCCGACGGAACCGTCTGTAGATCTTGTCCACGATGTGGTGAGTTGAGGGTAAACCTTGTAGAGCAGCGGTCTTGCAGGCAATGTAATTAATGCCTCAACGGCATTCCGGTTGTCGCCACATTGTGGGGACTGGTTGGCGTGCCGATGTCCATTCAATTCGCAAGGAGCCTCCATGAAAAACCATCGCAAGGCGGTGCGTCAGCGTATCCAGTCAGGACCCACTCTCTGGATGGCGGGAGCGCAAGACGCACTGTCTGCACTGCTCGTCGACCAGTCGGATTTCGACGGCATCTTCACCACCGGATTCGGCATCTCAGCGGCGCTGTTGGGCCAGCCCGACGTGGAGATCTACACGCTCACGGAGAACGTGGCTGTCGTGGATCGCATCGTCAATCTGGTGAACAAGCCCGTGTTCGCCGATGCCGATACCGGCTATGGCAACGTGATCAACATGGCTCGCACGGTGCGCGAGTTCGAGAAGACGGGGGCGGTCGCCATTCAACTCGAAGACCAGTTCAGTCCGAAGCGCTGTCCCGCAGCGGCATCGACCATGCCGGTGATTCCGGTGCGCGATGCTGTCGCAAAGATCAAGGCAGCAGTCGACGCGCGAACCGACCCCGACTTTTTGATCGTTGCGCGCACCGACGTGCTCGATCCGTCCGAGGCCATCGACCGATGCGCACAGTATGCGGAGGCGGGCGCCGATCTGATCCAGCCGATCTCGCGCACCTTCAGTCGCTACGAGGACCTGGTCAAGCTGAAAGAGGTGACGGGGCGTCGGCTGTCATTGCAGTTGATGCAGGGTTTGTGGATGGCCGACCTCACGCGGGAACAGGTCGAGTCCGTCGCGGCCTTTGCGACCTATCCGCTGGTGACGTTGATGAGCACCGTCCATGCACTGCAGGAAAACCTGCGCGTGCTGGCGGACCGTCGTGGCGGAGACATCGGCAATCTCCCCTGCGGTCAGACGACCATGCCTGCATTCAAGGATGTCATCGGCTGGAAGGCCATCGAGGAACGGCAGGCTCATTACGAAATGATGACCTGAAGGCGGGCGCGCAAAAGCCAAATGGAGTTATCACCGCTGCGCAGCGTCAGCCGTTGCCATCTCGCCCGATGACTTGGCAGCCTCCATTGCAACGACAAGCTTGTCCACCTCCCGGTGCATCTGCCGCGCAATCTCCTGCCTGCGTTCCGGCAGCAGGCGGCCGGCGATCGCTGCCACGCTGATGGCCGCGACCGGGTTGTCGGGCGGAAATGCCACGCCGATCGATGCAGTGCCGGGCGTGACGGCGCCCTCCAGAAAAGAGTAGCCGCGCTTTCGGCCTTCCGCGATGGCGCCATACAGAAAATCGGCTGTGAACGACGCGAACTTTTCATAGCGATGGGCGTTCGCCTCGACCAGTGCGTGGGCTTCGGACGCGGGCAATGCACAGAGGATCGCCAGTCCGCCGGCACCGACGCCCAACGGTCTTCTCACCCCGATGTCCAGCGACAGCGACTTGATCGGGAAGTCGCCGAGTGCACGGTTGGCGCAAACAGCTTCCAGTCCGCTGCGCTCGCTCAGATAGACCGTGTCTTGCGTGAATTCAGCCAGGCGCTGCAATGTTGCATCGCACAGTTCAGCGAGCCTGTAGCGGGGGCGCGCAAGCAAGCCCAACTCATGCAGCAGCGGCCCGAGAAAGTACTTTTTGCTGTGCGGGTCGCGATCGAGCATCCCTTCCAACTCCAGTCTCCGAAGCATCCGAAAGCAGGTTGCTTCCGCCAGTCCAGAAGTGGCGACGACTTCGCCGACACGCATGCCGCGACGTCCACGCGAGGCGATCACGCGAAGCACGTCTACCACCCGTTCGATGCTCTGCGTACCGGATCTGGACTCTCCACCTTGTGGAGGAATTTTTGCCTGATCAGTTGCTGTTCGTGTTTTTGCGACCATCGCTCACATCATATGGATTCCACATTGTGGTTGGCTAACCAATAACCCTGAGTAGAGCGAGTGCCGGTGACTCCTGGCATCGAGTCCATCAAGACGCTCAGCAAGTCGAACCGCCTGCTGGGCGATCACGGTGATCGAGTTGCCGGGCATCGGCGGCTCGGCACGCATCGATCCACGAAGCGCCGCGCACATTGCTGCTGTGATGGAGGAGGCCGCAGCGCTTCTTGGCATCGAAGCCACGACGCTGCTCGAGGCATTCCTCAGTGCCGATCGAGGCTCTACATTGTGGAGAAGTGATCGAGCCCTCGGCTCGACCCATTCACTCCAAACCATAGGCCTGACACCTGGAATTCTTTCGCCACATTGTGGTGGCATGGACGTTTACCCTGTAAGGCGACCGATACGGCCTGCCTAACATCGACGCACCAAGAGACCACGGCGAAACAGATGAAGACATTCCGGATCGGCTCGTATCACGTGACGCGCATTGAAGAAATGCTGACGCCCGGATTCAAGCCTGAGTTTCTCTTTCCTGACTACACGCCCGACATCTTCGAAGAGCACAAGGTGCTGTCGGCGCCGCGGTTTTGGGACGAGCCCAGCCAGAAGGTCATGTCGAGCATGCACTCGTGGATGATCCGCGACGACAAGCACACCATCCTGATCGACACCGGCTGCGGCAACGACAAGACACGTGCGCTTCCGTTGTTCGAGCGCTTCCATCAACTGCATCTGCCGTACCTCGACCGGCTCACCGAATCCGGCGTGCGTCCCGAGGACGTGACGCTCGTGATCTGCACGCACCTGCACATCGATCACGTCGGCTGGAATACGAGATGGGTGGACGGCAAATGGGTGCCGACCTTTCCCAACGCAAAGTACATCTTCTCGCGCCGCGAATTCGAGCATTGGCAATCGCCGACCGGCGGCCACCTCACGATGCCGGAGAACATCGCGGTCATAGAAGACAGCGTGATGCCGGTCATCGAGGGCGGGCAAGCCGAGTTCATCGACGACGGTTCAAGGATCATCGAAGGCCTGTTCTTCCATGACGCGATCGGCCATACCGCCGGTCACGGCATGCTGAAGCTCGAATCCGGCAACGACGCGGCGATCTTTCCCGGCGACTCGCTGCACCAGCCGATGCAGGTGTTTCGCCCCGACTGGAACAGCCGCTTCTGCGAGATGGCGAGCGAGGCTCGCGCCACGCGCCGCTCCATTCTCGACTACTGCCACGACCGCAACGCATTGCTGCTTCCTGCCCACTTCGGCGCGCCGCACGGCGGTTACGTGAAGCGCCATGCGGCCGGCTACGACTTCCGGCCTGCCGACGACCTCGTGGTGGCCGGCTGAGTCCGGTCTTCTCACATCGCACGGTCATCACAAAGATTCATTCCCAATGCCAAACGAATCCTTTCTCTCAGCGCTGTGCGACGCCGTGGGCTCCGCCCAGGTGCTGTCGGACAGCGTGACGTGCGAGTACTACGCCAACGATATCTTCTGGCAGCCGGGCATCGTGCCGATGTGCATCGTGTTGCCGCAAACGCAGGCGCAAGCCGTGGCTGCGGTCAAGACTGCAGCGGCGCACGAGATCGCCATCGTGCCGCGCGGCGGCGGCATGTCCTATACCAAGGGCTACCTGCCGGAGAGCACGCAAACCATCGTCATCGACACGCGCAAGCTGAACAAGGTGCTGGAGATCAACGTGCCCGACCGGTACATCACGGTCGAGGCCGGTTGCACCTGGGCGCAGGTGCACGAAGCGCTGAAGGCCACCGGCATGAACACCGGCTACTGGGGTCCGTTGTCTGGCATCAACGCCACGGTCGGCGGCGCCTTGTCTCAGAACAGCGCCTTCTTCGGATCGACCCTGCACGGGACTGTCGCCGCCAGCGTGCTGGGCGTGACCGTGCTGCTCGCCAGCGGCGAGGTCGTGACCACCGGTTCGGGCGGACGTGTGGGCACGAAGCCCTTCACCCGCTATGCAGGGCCGGACATGACGGGCCTGTTTCTCGGAGACACCGGCGCCTTCGGTCTGAAGCTCGGTGCCACGCTCAAGCTCGACGCGGCGCCCCAGCATCTGGACTACCTGGGTTTCGGCTTCGAAGACATGAAGTCGATGGCGTTGGCCCAGGCCGAGATGAGCGCCGTACAGGCGATCTCCGAAGGTTTCGGCATCGACCGCGCCAAGGCGTTGAACTCGGCGAGCGTCAACAAGCTGTCAGACGGCGTGAAGATCCTGAGCAGTGTTGCGCGTTCGTCGAAAGGTTTGTTCCAGGGCATCAAGGATGCAGTGAACGTGGCGACGACCGGCGCGAACTACCTGGCCGACCATGCGTGTTCGCTGCACCTCGTCGTCGAGGGCAAGACCGCCGATGCGCTGACCGCTAACGTGGCAGCGCTGCGCGCCATCGGCAAGAAGCATGGCATCGAGATCGAGAACGCCGCAGCGCGGGTGATGCGCTCGCGTCCTTTCAACCCGGTGCGCGGCATGCTCGGCGCGGATGGTCAGCGTTGGGTCCCGATCCATGCGGTGTTCCCGATGAGCGAGACCGCGCGCGTGGTCGAGGCGAGTGCGGCGTACTTCGAGAGTCAGGCCGCGATGATGAAGCAGCACGGCATCATCCTGTCGCACCTCACCATGACCGTCGGCAACGAATTTTTTCTCGAACCGGCCTTCTACTGGCAGGACGAGATCACGCCGCTGCACCGCCAGAGTCTCGGTGACGACGTGGTCGGGCCATGGCTCGACCGTCCCGCCAATCTGCCTGCGCGTGAGGCCGTGATCGCCTTGCGCAAGGGCGTGCAGCAGGTCTACCTGGAACTGGGCGGTGTCAACTGGCAAATCGGCCGTGACTATCCGCTGCAACAAGTGATGCAGCCAGCGACCTGGAACATGCTCACGGCTATCAAGAGGGCACTCGACCCCAAGGGCCTCATGAATCCCGGCTCGCTCGGATTGCGCAACGCGGCCTGAGTCCACGCGCGCCGAGCACTGAAAAACACTCTCGAACTGGAGACAAATCCATGGGTTTCACCATCACCGAAAAGATCCTCGCGCGCGTGTCGGGCCTGGCGTCCGTCAAGGCCGGCGACGAGGTCATGGCAAAGCCCGACTTCGTGCTAGCTTACGACTTCCCGGGCTACACCGACGTGATCTTCAAGCAGTTGAAAGACGACTTCGGCATCACCAAGATGCCCGAGCCGGAACGCTTCGGCATCTTCATCGACCACATGGTCCCAGCCATCTCGCCGGCTGAAGAAGAGCTGCATAAGGGCACTCGTGAATGGACCACCATCAACGACGTGAAGCTGTATGAACGCAAGGGCATCGGGCACCAGGTGTCGTCCGAAGTGGGCTACGCCACGCCAGGCGCGTTCGTGGTTCACTTCGACGGCCATGTGAGCCAGCTGGGCACCTTCGGCACGCTGGCCATGGGTCTCAGGCGCAACGTGCTCGAGGCCTTTGCACTGGAGCGGGTCTCGATCCGCGTGCCGCACACGACACGCGTCGATCTGGTCGGCAAGTTGCAGCCCGGCGTGATGGCGCGCGATGTGTTCCATCACCTGGTGCGTGTGCTGGGTGCGGCTTCATGTCGCTTCCAGGTGCTGGAGATCGGTGGGCCGGCGGTGGCCGACATGTCGAACGACGCCCTGCAAACCATCACCGGTCTGGCGATGTTCACCGGCGCTGTGACGGCCATCGTGAATCCCGATGCCAAGCGCCTCGAATACGCCATGCCGCGCGCCCGCATCAAGCTCGAACCCGTCTACAGCGACGAGGACGCGCACTACGCAGCGCGACACGAGATCGACCTGTCGACGCTCGAGCCCATCATCGTGATCCCGCCGAGTCCGGCCAACACGCGCGACCTGAGCGACTACCTGAACCTCCCGGTCCATACCGGCTACCTCGGCTCCTGCGCCTCCGGTCGCATCGAAGACCTGCGCGCTGCTGCCCAGGTGCTGGCGGGCCGACAGGTCGCACCGGGTTTCGCTTTGCACGTGGTACCGACCAGCCAGGAAATCATGGCTGCCGCATCGCGGGAAGGTCTGCTGTCGGTGTTCGTCGAGGCCGGCGCCTTCGTGTCGTCGCCGTCGTGCGACTACTGCTTCGGCCGCATCGCGACGATGGCACCGGGCCAGCGCGCCGTGTCCACCGGCACGCTCAATGTGCGCGGTCGCATGGGCAGCCCGGATTCGGAGATCTACCTGTGCAACGCCGCGGTGCTCGCGGCCTCTGCGGTCGAAGGCAAGATCGCCGACCCGCGTCCGTACCTCGCCGGTAACGGTTAACGGCCAAGGAGAAGAGCATGGCACTCATCAACCTGCGCGGCCGCGTGGCCTTCAAGTTCGACGAGATCGACTTCGACGTCGACCAGATCGTCGGCGTCAAGAACATCAAGACCACCAACATCGACGAACTGAGCAAGGCCGCGATGCAGGAATACGACCCCGCCTTCGCCAGTCTGGTGAAGCCTGGCGACCTGCTGCTGGGCAACCACAACTTCGGCTACGGCCATCCTCACTATCCGCCGATGAAAGCCATGCGTCACATGGGCATCGCGGGCGTCATTGCCGAGTCGTTTTCTCCGGGCTACTGGCGCGGTGAAATCAGCATGGGCTTTCCGCAGGTGCCGTGCCCCGGCATCCTCCAGTTCGCCGAACGCTGGGATGAACTGGAAGTCGACTGGGCGGGCCACTGCGTGCGCAACCTGACGCAGGGCACCGAGATCGCTTTCGAGCCGCTGCCGCGCGCCGACCTCGACATGCTGGAAGCGGGCGGACTCGAGACCTATCTGAAGAAAAGATTTCTCGCCGACAAGACGCGGACTGTTCAACATGCGCAACCTTGAACAGCCGACCAAGACAACCACCCTGAGGAGACAAGAGATGAAAAGCTGGAACTTGAAGAATGTTTCGTTGGTAGGTGCAGCGCTGGCTGCATTGTTCGTCCATGTCGGACCGGTGTCCGCTCAGGGCCTCGCGCCGGGCGACTACAAGGTCGGATTCGTCACCGAGAACACCGGCGCCATCGCCTCGGCCGGCCAGTCCTACTGGAACGGCGCGCAGCTGGCAGCGGAGGAGGTCAAGACGCAGAAGTACCTCGGCGGCGCCTCGATCGTGCTGGACCCGAAGGAGAGCGGCAGCGATGCCGCCCGCGCGATCCAGGCGACCAATCAGTTCGTGGCCGACCCTTCGCTGCTGGCGATCAGCTGCTGCATTCTGTCGCCGGTTGCTGGCTCCCTGAAGCCGATCGTGACGGAGGCGAAGACACCGCTCGTGATCTTCGGCGCGACGGCGGCCGGCCTGCCGCAACTGCCCTATGTCTACAGCATGACGATCCTGCCCGGCCCCAAAGACAAAGCCACCGCGCTCACGATCGTCGATGCGGTCAAGCCGAAGACCGCCGCCTACATCCTCGCGGCCGACAACGACGCCTTCAAGGGTCGCATGAACGCGACCCGCGAAGCGCTCGAGGCCAAGGGCGTGACCACCGCCGGGGTGGTCAGCGTGCTGACGAAGGACACGGACTTCACCGCGGCCGCGACGCAAGCCATGGGTCTGAAGGCCGACATCATCCTGGTCTATGCGACGCAGGGTGCTGCCGCCGGTGCCATCACCGCGCTGAAGGATCGCGGCTACGCCAAGACCATCGTCGGCAACGACGTGCTGTCGCCGGCTTCCATCTTCAAGAAGATGGGCGACTCGGTCGTCGGCGTACCGTTCCCGGTCAGCTTCTCCGACTCGATCGTGGAAACGCCAGAAGCCAAGGCTTTCGTCGCGGCTTACCAGAAGAAGTTCAACGCGGCGCCCGACATCTATTCGGCCCAGGGCTACCAGGTGGTGTGGTTCATCGCACAGGGGTTGAAGTCGCTGTCCGGCAAACCGACCCGCGAGGCGCTGGGCCAGGCACTGTCGAAGGTGACGAAGATCGACCATCAGGTCTATGGCGGGGAGGCCATGAACAACGGCCAGGCAGAGACGGCTGGCACGTTGGTGGTGGCCTGGTCTGCTGAAGGCAAGATCGTGCCCTGGGTCGCACCCAAGTAGGCGCGGGGTCATGCAACTCTTCATCGAGCAACTGATCAATGGTTGCGCGCTCGGTGCGCTGTACGCGCTGTTCGGCCTCGGTTTCGGGATCGTTTTTTCGACGCTCGGCATTCTGAATGCGGCGCACGGCAGCTATGCGAGCTGGGCCGCGATCGCGGCGCTGGCAGCGGTCGAACAGCTGAAGCTGCCTTTCGTGCCGGCACTGGTCGTCGGTGTCGTCGGGGGCGGGCTGCTCGCGGTCGTGGTTGACCAGATCGCCTTTCAGCCGCTGCGCAAACGCGGCAGCGGCATGCTGGGCGCGCTCATTACCAGCATTGCGTTCTGGATCATTCTCGACAACCTGGCCGGTACCGCTACCGGGCAGCAGAGCCTGAGCTTTCCCCGCGGAAGCTATCCGGGCACCATGTTCCATCTGGGCGACATTCCTATTCCGGCGATGCAGCTCATCACAGTGGCGGTCATGCTCGTCGTGACCTTCGGCCTCCACATCCTCATCCGGCGCAGCCGCTTCGGTGCGGCCATGCGTGCGGTCGGCTGGAACCAGACGGCCGCCTCGCTGGGCGGCGTCAATCCGCGTTATGTCGTGATCGTCACCGCCTTCATCGCCGGTGCGACTTCAGGCCTGGCCGGCGTTCTCGGTGGCATCACCACGCACAACGTTTCGTTCCTGCTGGGCGAGGGCCTGCTGCTCAAGGGGTTCGCCGCAGTAGTGGTCGGCGGCTACGACGACGTTCGCGGCACCGCAGTCGCCGGTGTCGGGCTCGGTGTGCTGGAGGTGATGTCGGCGCAGTACCTGTCTTCGGGTCTGCGTGACGGCATCACCTATGCGCTGTTGCTGACTTTTCTGCTGGTACGACCGCGCGGCCTGTTCGGCAGTCTCGGTTTTTCTCGGGCCTGATTTCATACAAGCAACCATGCAAGCACTTGCCGATTTCTGGCGTACCTACCAAAGCACTGTCGCGTTCGCGATCGTCAATGCCTTCTTCGCACTCAGCACCTATTCCGTGCTGTCGGCCGGCATCCTGAGCTTCGCCACCGTGACCTATGCCGCCATCGGTGGCTTCGTGGGCGCGCGGCTGATTTTGCAGACGGGTCTCGATCCGCTGATCCTCTTGCCCGCGGCCATGGCGGCGGGTGCGCTGTTGGCTTATGTCGTCGCCTTGATCTTTCTCAGGCTCGAGAGTCACTGGATGGCGCTGGCAAGCCTGGCGCTCATCCTGATCGTCCGCGTCGCCGTCATCAACGTGCCGAGTCTGACCGGCGGCGTCAACGGACTGAGCGTGCCGGTCACACTGCCGATCGGCGTGCTGGGCATCCTTCTGGCGCTGGCCATGATCGTGTTCTACCGGCTGTCGGTGTCGTGGTACGGCATCGCGGCGCAGGCGGTGCGCGAAGATCCGGCGGTTGCATCCAGCCTGGGCATCGCACCGCGCCGGATACAGACGATCGCGTTCGTGATCTCGGGGGCAGTCGGTGGCCTCGGCGGCATGTTGCTCGCCCTGGTCCTGCAGTTTCTTTCGCCCGACACTTACTTCGTGAACATCGCTTTCACCATGATCGCGGCCGTGGTGCTGGGGGGGTCGTATCACTGGATCGGATCGATCATCGGGGCGGCGGTGTTCACTGCATTGCCGGTGATCGCGCAAGCCTTCGTGCCTCACTTCCAGGAAGTGGCGAACGGGGTCGTGTTGCTGCTGATCATGATCTTCCTGCCGCGAGGGCTGGTCGATCCGCGCGCCATTCGCTTGCGCCGCGCCGCACGCAATGCAAATGCAAATGCAAATGCCGATGCAGACGGCGCGCCCGCAAAAGTATCGTCAGCTGCCGGAGCCGCGCTTTGACTGCGATGAGCGTTGCATCCGATCTGCCGCTGCTGGCGGTCGAGGCCATCGGCAAGAACTTCGGCGGCGTCGCTGCCGTCTCCGGCCTGTCGATGACGGTCAAAGCGGGCAGCGTTGCAGGTGTCATGGGCCCGAACGGCGCCGGCAAGACGACGCTGGTCAATCTCATCAGCGGCTTGCTGCCATCGGACACCGGCACCATCCGATTCGGCGGTGTCGAGATCCAGCGCAGTGCGGCATACGACATCGCTTCCCAGGGCATCGCCCGCACCTATCAGAACGTGCGGCTCTTCAGCGGCATGACGGTGCTGGAGCAGGTGATGGCGGGTTGCTATCTGCGGCGCGGCGCGTCGTTGTGGGCATCGTTCCTTGGCCTGCCGAAGGCACGCGCGGCACGCAAGGCGGTCGAGTTTCATGCCTACGAGTTGCTGGAGCGCGTGCAGCTGAGCCGACAGGCGCATCTGCTGGCGGAAACGCTGTCGTATGGAGAACAGCGTCGGGTCGAGATCGCTCGTGCACTGGGCACCGGCCCGCGGCTTTTACTGCTCGACGAGCCCACCGCCGGAATGAACGTGCAGGAATCGAACGAGATCGGAAGTCTCGTCCACAGCCTGCGCGACGGCGGACTGACGGTGCTGATGGTCGAGCACAACGTGCGGCTGGTCAAAGAATTCTGCGACCACGTCACTGTGATGAACTTCGGCCGCCTGCTTGCCCATGGAACACCCGCAGACTGCATGGCGCACCCCGATGTGCAGGCTGCTTACTTTGGAAACACTGCTGATGCTGACCGTATCCGCGCTCTGCGCTAGCTACGGCGCCATTCGCGCCGTCACCGACCTCAGTTTCGAGGTCCGGCCGCGCAGCATGGTCGCCATCCTCGGTGCCAACGGCGCGGGCAAATCGACCACGTTGCGCAGCATCGCGGGCTTGCATCGGCCGGTAAAGGGCTCGATCAAACTCGACGGTGAAGAGATCTCTGCGATGCCGGTGCATCGTGTCGTCCGGCGTGGGCTCGCGCTGGTGCCTGAAGGACGCATGGTGGTCGCGCCCCTCACGGTGGAAGAGAACCTGAAGCTCAGCAGCTACGCCGGGCGTGGCAACGCGAGCGACTTGATGGCGCGTGTCTATGACCTGTTTCCTCGTTTGAAGGAAAGGCGCGGCCAGATCGCGGGCCTCATGAGCGGCGGTGAGCAGCAGATGCTCGCCATCGGCCGCGCACTGATGACCGAGCCCAGCATGCTCGTGCTGGACGAACCGTCGATGGGATTGGCGCCATCGATCGTGGACCTGGTGTTCCAGGCGATCGTCACCCTGCATCGCGAGGGCCAGTCGATCCTGCTGGTCGAGCAGAACGCCGAGATCGCGTTGTCTGTCTGCGACTACGCCTATCTCATGAAGCGCGGGTCGATCGTGACGGAGGGAACGGTGGACGCGCTGCGCGCCGATGCCGGCGTGCTCGAGGCTTATCTGGCCTGAGGTTCCCGAGATTCGGCGCATCCGCGCGCCATGCATACTCGGACGCGCATACCGTCATGCGCTTTCGGAACCCACTTTGTCATCCAAAGTCTATCGCGTCGCCCTGTCCGCATCGGGCGCCGCGCTCGGTGCGATCGCTGCTTACTGGGCGCTGCTTTCCGCCCGGCAGGGCCACATCCTTTTCGACACGCGCAAGCTGCCGGTCGTCGCCTTGTCCGCCGACTTCTCCACCTACTCTCACACTGTGCCGGGCGGCATGGTGCGCGGCTATGTCTATCACCCGCACGGCGAGGCGGCGCTGCAAGACCTTTTCATCTACTTCGCTGGCCGCGGCGAGGATGTTCGTGCCACGGCCAAGGCACTGCACTGGCTGCCTGAAGGCTTCGGCTTTGCCGCGGTCAACTACCGGGGCATGGCGGACTCGGAAGGGCATCCATCGGAAATCGCCTCGGTCGCCGACGCGGTTCAGTTCGCGAATCATTTGCGCAAGGCTTTTCCGCATGCGCGATTGCACGTCGTCGGTCGCAGCCTTGGTTCGGGCGTGGCCATTCAACTCGTGGCGCAGCAGACGTTTACCAGCCTGCAGCTGATCACCCCGTACGACTCCATGCTGGAGGTCGCCAAGAAGCGCTTTCCGCTGGTGCCGTTGTCGCTGTTGTTGCGGCACCAGTTCAACTCGCTGGCGCATTGCCTCGGCGTCGCGGCCAAGACGCAAGTGCTGCTGGCCGAGCGCGATGACGTCGTGTTGCCGGAGCGCTCCGCCAAGCTCATCGCGGCATGGCCGACACCGGTATCGGTGAAGACGATTGCGGGCTCGGATCACCACAGCATCATCGATCTCGAAATGACATGGCTGCTGCTGGTGGACTTTGCGTTGACCGCCGTGCTGGCGATGCCGGAGGCGGCATAGATCTCGCTTCCCAAGAACATCTTCACCATCGCCACAACGCTGTCTGCGCCCATTGCCCAATCTCAAGAACTTCCAGTTCGGCCTGATCGTCCCAGCCACGTGCGTGCTGCTTTTGCTGCACTTCGGTCAGGACTTTCTGAAGCCCATCGTCATCGCGGGAGTCTTGAGCCTGGTGCTGGCGCCGCTGGTGAGAAGACTCGCGGTCGCGGGCCTGGGTCGTACCGTGGCCACGCTGGTGTCGGTGGTGCTGGCCGCAGCGTGCGTCGCCTGGATCAGCGCGGTGCTGGCGATACAGCTCGTCGCGGTCGCCGGCGATCTGCCCCAATACACGGCGGCCATCAGTGGCAAGGTCGACGCGATCCGTGAGTTCACGGTCCGTCCGTTCGAACGAATCGAGTCTGAACTCAAAGGAATGTTGCCGCAGACCGCGCCGCCCGACGCGACCGCACCGCGGCGTCAAGGCAGTCGGGCCACGGTGGTTGCGCCGCCGCCCGCACCGGCCGTCCAGGCACCGCAGTCGGCTGGGGAGCGGGTCACCAAACTGTTATCGACGTTATGGGGACCGGTCGGGCAGGCTGGCATCGTGTTCGTGCTGCTGGTCTTCATCCTGCTGGAGCACGAGTCGCTCAGCGATCGCTTCATCCGTCTGGTCGGCGAGGCGGAGCTGGGCACGACGGTGCAGGCATTGAGCGCGGCGGCGCAAGGCGTGTCGCGCTTCTTCCTGTCGCAATCGATCGTCAACGCGATCTTCGGCACCGTGGTCGGCGTGGGACTTTGGGCGATAGGACTGCCGCATGCCGCGCTCTGGGGTTGCGTCGCCGCGCTGCTGCGATTCATCCCGTATGTGGGTGTGCTGGGCGCAGCCGCGCTGATCGCGGTGTTCGCGGCCGCGGTCGATCCCGGGTGGACGCTCGTGCTGGCCAGCCTGGGATTCTTCGGCGTGCTCGAACTCGTCTTCGCCAATGTGCTGGAGCCGCAGGTCTACGGGCACAGCACGGGCCTGGCGCCGCTGGCGGTCATCGTGTCCGCCTTGTTCTGGGGCGCGCTCTGGGGGCCTGTGGGACTGCTGTTGTCTACGCCGCTGACACTGTGTCTGGTGGTGATGGGCCGACACGTCAAAGCACTTGCGCCATTCACGATTCTTCTCAGCGATGCCCCGGGGCTGTCTGCCGGCCAGCGCTTCTATCAGCGAGCGTTGTCGGGCAATGCGTCTGTCAACTTGCAGGAGGCGCGGGCGTTTCTACGGCGCAGCAGCTTTGCCAGGTACTGCGATCACGTTCTGTTTCCGGGACTGGCGCTCGGCGCAGCGGACTTTCGCATCGGGCGTATCGACCAGCAGCAGCGCGAGCGCATCCTGGCGAACATCGTCGCCTTGGCCGAATCGTTGTCGAGGGAGCAGCCGGCACGGCGCACGGCACGCCGTCGGGCGCCGACTTCGCTGGTCGACGCCAACATGGGTGCCCATCTGCGGCACATGCGCGAAGCGCGCCTCGGCCGGTGGCAAGGGCGGCTCGATGTGCCCTCGCGTTCGATCGTTCTGTGCATGGGCTTTGGCACCGACCGTGACGATCTGCTGATGGAACTGCTCGTCAGGGCGCTGCGGGAGGAGGGCGTGGACGCCCGGAGCGTGTCGACTAACGAACCCCAAGACCCCGAGACGGCGGACAAGGCCAGTCTGGTGGGCACTGTCTTCCTCGTCTATCCGCGGCAGGACGGGTTGGCGCAGTGGCGGCAGAAGGCGGCCGAGCTGCGCGCCGCGTTGCCAGACGCGATTCTTGCCACCATCAAGCTGGCACTCGACGATTCTTCGGTCGAAGAAAAGCAGGTCGAGGATTTGATCGATTTGGTGCTCCACTCGTATTCCGAGGCGGAGGCGTTTGTGCTGGAGAGCAAACAGAAAACGGATGCCGTGTCCGTCGAGTGATCGCGTGAGGCTGTTCTGCGAACTCTGTGCGATTCGCTTTTTTACTGCGTCACGGTGATGCCCCGATTCCGAATCAGCGCGGGCCAGATGGCGCGTTCGGCAGCCATGTAGGCGCGGAGCAAGGTCGCATCGGCCGCCGCCGTTTCCCATCCCGCATCGTTGAGTTTGCGAGACACCTCGGGGACGCGCATGGCGGTTTGCAGTTCTGCGTTGAGTCGCTCCTGCATCGGCATGGGCGTCGCGGCCGGGGCCACCAGGCCGACGGTCGCATAGGCGTTCAGTGGGCCCGTCAGGTCGTACGGAACCGTCGGCATGTCGGGCAGTTGCGTCACTCGCCGCCCCGACATCGAAAGCACCGGAACGACAGCTGCACTCTTGATCGGAATGAGCCCGCCTGCCAGGTCGACGACGAGCATCGGCACTTTGCCCGACACGACATCGGGGAGCGCCATGCCGGTGCCGCGGTAAGGCACGTGAGTCGCCACGAGACCGGTCTGGCTCTTGAGCAGTTCCATCGCAAGATGGTGCGGCGAGCCTTCGCCCGGCGATGCGTATTGAAGCGGTGGCGTACGGCCGGCCTTCGACGCCTTCAGGATCTGCTCGAAGCTGGTGAAGCCGGACTTGGGCGACACCACCAGCAGCAACGGCGTGCGGGCCATGAAGCCAATGAGCGCGAAATCCTTGTCTGGGTCGTAGGGCAGTGTCTTGAACAGCGAGGCGTTGTAGACCAGGATGCCGTTGTCAGCGGTAAACAGGTTGCGGCCATCGGCGGCCGCATGCGCCGCGGCACCGGCGGCGAGCGTGCCGCCTTTGCCCGGCATGTTCACTACTTCGATGTCCTGCTTCATCTGGGAGCCGAGCTGCGCCGCAAGCACGCGCGTCACAAAATCGGCACCGCCGCCGGCCGGATAACCGACGATCCATTTCATCGCGCCGGGCGCTGGACTCTCCGCCGCGCCCACCGCTTGCGCGCATGCGCCCGCACCCATGGCAACCAGAAAGGAACGCCGTGACCAACTCAGATCGGATTGCATGGAGTACAAGTGTGAATAAATGTAACTTTGCATCCTATGTGCGGCTGCGCGCATGCTCCTCAGGGATTTCCCTAGGTGTCGTCGGGCAGCATGACGAGCGGCGCCACTAAAGTCTTATCGATGAACCTGACCCGACGTTCCTTCCACGGTGCCGCAGGCGGCCTGCTGTTGACCGGCTGCGCAAGCATCCGACTCGATACGCGTGCCGCAGCAATCGCCGAACTCGGCAGCACCGGCAAGCTGCGTGCCGCGATCAACCTCGGCAACCCGATCCTCGCGAGCCGTGAGCCGTCGGGCGAGCCGCAAGGTGTCTCTGTCGACCTCGCACGCGAAGCAGCCCGCCGCCTGGGCTTGCCCATCGAACTTGTGCCGTTCAACTCCGCGGGCAACGTGGTCGAAGCGGTCAAGGCGCGGCAGGTCGACCTGGCCTTCGTCGCGATCGATCCGGTGCGTGCTGCCGACACCGACTACACGGCGCCGTACGTGGTGATCGAAGGCGCCTACCTCGTACGCAACGAGTCGCCGCTTCAGCGCAATGAAGAAGTCGACCGCGCCGGCACGCGCATCGTGGTCGGCCGTGGCAGCGCCTACGACCTCTATCTCACGCGCGAGATCAAGTCCGCCACGCTGGTGCGCATACCGACCTCACCGGAGGTAACGAACCAGTTCATCGCGCAAAAGCTCGAAGTGGCTGCGGGCGTGCGGCAACAACTCGAGGCGGACGCCATGCGACTGAACGGCAGTGGTGGAGCTGGCCTGCGCATGCTGCCCGGCCGTTTCATGGTCATCGAGCAGGCCATGGGCGTGCCGAAGGGTCGCCTTGCAGCGCAGGCCTGGTTGAGCAGCTACATCGAAGAGATGAAGGCGTCGGGCTTCGTCGCAGCTGCGTTGCAGCGGCACGGCATAGAAGGCGCCAGCGTGGCACCGCCGCGCGCGCATAGTTGAGCTGGCGGCTCAGGCGTTTCAGAACACCATGCCGCCCGCCACGTCGATCGTGCTGCCGGTGACCCATGCCGCATCGTCCGACACCGCGAACGACACCGCTGCCGCGATGTCCCGCGGCTGACCCACACGGCCCAGCGGCGTCTTGCCGACCAGCACGTCTGTCATGCTCGCAGCCGACTCTGCATTGCCCTCGGTCGTGACGAAGCCGGGCGCGATGCCGACCACACGGATGTTGCGCGGACCGAGCTCCATTCCCAGCGTGCGCGTTAGCACGTTGACTGCGCCTTTGGTCGCGCTGTAGACATGCACCATCGGATACGGGCTCTTGGCGAGGCCAGAGCTGATGTTGACGATGACGCCGCCGGCCGGCAACACGCGTGCGGCTGCCTGAGTGGCGAGCAGCAAGCCGCGCACGTTGAGGTGGAAGTGCTCGTCGAAGCTCTCCGCGGTCAACGTGTCGAGCGAGTCGACCTTGTAGACGCCGACGTTGTTGACAAGGATGTCGAGCCGCCCGAAGGTTTCGATGGCCGCGTCGATCAGCAGCGGAATGTCATCCGGTTTGGAAACGTCGGCTCTTACTGCAACGGCCTTGCCGCCGGTCGCGACGATACGTTGCACGACCGCATTGGCGTGTTCGACGCTGCGTGAGTAGTTGACGACGACCGATGCGCCGTCGGCTGCCAGTCGTTCAGCGATGCCGGCGCCGATGCCCTGCGATGAACCGGTGACGATGGCGACTTTGCCTGCGAGTGAACTCATGAAGATGCTCCTGGATAAAGAGATAAGAACGGATTGAATCAACAGCTGTCTCGACGATAGGCATCGCATTCCTTCGGATAAAGCCATGTGATCGGGATGCGGCATGAAGTCCAACTTCATAATTGACCATGTCGTCCGATCTGCTTCCGGCCATCGCCGCTTTCGCCCGCGTCGCGCACCATTCGAGCTTTACCAAGGCGGCCGCCGAACTCGGTGTCTCGCCTTCGGCGTTGTCGCAAACTATGCGATCGCTGGAGACTCGATTGGGTGTTCGCCTGCTCGACCGCACCACGCGACGCGTCGGCGTGACGGAGATCGGCCAACGGTTCCTGCTCGATGCGCAACCCGGCCTTGCCACGATCGCGGCCGCCATCGACGGCGTCAACGAGTCGCGAGACAAGCCTGTCGGTCTGCTGCGGCTGAACCTGTCACGCACGGCGTCGGACATCCTGGTCGTGCCGCACCTCGTTGCCTTCCTGGAAGCCTTCCCGGACATCACTCTCGAGATGAGCTGCGACAACGCGATGATCGATTTGGTGGCGGGCGGCTTCGATGCCGGCATTCGCCTCGGCGAGAACCTGGCACAAGATGTGGTGGCGGTGCCGCTCGGCGGGCAACATCGCATCGCGACCGTCGCGGCGCCGCGCTACCTGAAGGGCCTCAAGGGCCTTACTGCGCCGCAGACTCCTGAGGACCTCAAGTCACATCGCTGCCTCAATGCGCGCCTCGCTGGCGGCATCTACCGATGGGAGTTTTCGCAAGAAGGTCGCGACTTCGACATCGAAGTCGACGGGCCACTATTGACCAACGACGGCGACATCCTGATGGCCGCGGTTCGGGGTGGCGCCGGCATCGCCTGCACGTTCGAGGCGCTGGTTGCGGACGACCTCGCCGCAGGCAAGCTCGTGCCGCTGCTGCAGGATTGGTGGCCGACGTTTCCGGGCTTCTATCTTTACTACCCGAGCCGCGCGCACACGCCGCGCAAACTGCGGGTGTTCATCGAGTTCATGCAAAGCCGTTTGAATGCGTGATTGAGAGCAGATCGCCAGGCCACGCGCAGACCGGGCGCCGCTCTGGTTCGTCGCAGCCGGCTTCTTCATGCCGCAGCTGGAATCGACTGCGCTCGCCTTTCGATTCACCTTCGTGGCGGTGGGCGCGATCACACTGCTGTCGGCGTTGATGTTTCGGCGGCTCGCTCGCCCGCACCCCGCGTAATGCACCCATTGCTCAGCTGTCATGGACTGGAAATGCGAACGCAGATTCGATGCGCAGGTGATTCCCATGCGCCTCGATAGCCCAAAGGCGAGCCAGTCAGCCACACGCTCTCGGGCACCTTGCCAGCGCGTTCGGCGTAACAGACCTCGTTGGAATAGATTTAAAGAGAATGAATTCGAAAACTTTGTTGATAATTTGGTACGCGGATTCACTGATCATGGTGCTCGGGTTTCAAGCCGTTGGAATTTGAAATGCGCACACCTCTGCTTGAAGAAGAATCCGCTCAAATGCGGCTGCGGGTCTCGCCGCTGATGTTCCCAACGATTGTCGGCCCTGAAGCCTTGACGTGGACTGGGTTCATAGCCGGCGAATCGCTTTGCACGGCGCTGCGCAAGGACTCGTTCCACATGCTGCTGATGTCGTGGAGCCGAATGTGCTCGTACTTGATAACTCCGGGCCGCTGCACTGGTTACGCGTACGCTGCCAGTTCACCATGCTCGCACTCATGCCCAACGGTAGAAAATTCGAGGACGGCATCGCCCGGGCTTTGGCGTATGGCGCCAGCGAAGACGTCGTCAAGCCATTCAGGGCTACAGAGTTGATCGCGTGCATCAGACGGTCATCCGACAGCACGAAATGTCGCAAGTACGGATCAAACCGATGGGTGATCGATAGTTTTTTCATGAGAGCGTGACCATGATTTTTGGTCAACCCATCCCACGGACGTTTTCGTTTTCAGTCGCTGAGTTCGGGCTGGCGATAGCGCCGTTTCGAAACATCGGGCGCGTTTTATCGCATAACCGCTTGATGGACGCTACCAGCGTAAGCCAGCGACACAGCAGCACACGAATTCAAAACAGTCAGATTTTTAAACAGCGCCGACAGCTTGCACTCGAAAGTAACGAGCTCCCGATGCAAACGATTTATGGCCGGGGTTATCGGCTCATTCACAGAAGAGTTGATCAGACGGACGTTGGCGATGCAGATGTTTAGGCAATTTGCGTCAATGCTTCGGAAGCTTAAAACACGCGTTGCATTGCGAGTTTTACTGGCTGTCCTGTTGCCGCTGGCCATCGTCTGGAAAGTCGATCACACCACGCCCACGGTAGCGGACGGACGTCTGTATGACCGCGTAATGGCCAGCGTGGCGGCGCCTGTGAACTCCGAGGTCGAGATCATCTCGATTGACGCTCAGAGTATTCAAGAAATCGGGCCGTGGCCGTGGCCTGCAGCAATCCACACGGAATTCTTGCGCCAGCTTTCTCAGCAGGCGCCCCACGCCGTGGTGCTCAACTTCAGGCTCGGCTTTCCAAAGCTCGAAGGCGACGACGATGCAGCGTTGGCGGCTGCGCTGCGGAAACTGCCGGTGTACCTCACAATTCCAAGTTACCTATCCGGCGCTGTCGTGAACCAAAGCGAAGCCCTTCGCTCTCGAACAAGACACTTTTCGGCAGTTGTCCAAGGCATCGGGCATTCCAGCCTTAGCGCCGACGACTCAAGCAAGCGCCTTCGGTTCATCAGCCTCTTTGCGCCTGCTCCGGACAACTCACTACCTTATGTGGGCGCGATGGTTGCTCCGGCTCCCCCGTTGCATCGCGCTATCGCCAACGGCACGCATCTGCAATTTGGAATTCCTTTCAATGGCGAAGCAGCGCACCCGTCAATTTCCTATTCTGAGGTCCTTGCAGGCAAGCTATCCGCTGATCGGCTCAAGGGGCGCATTGTTGTCGTTGGACCCACTAACGGTGTACCGCTGGGACGGCAGTGGTACGTTTCAGGCTCCTCCGGAGCCACGCTGGTGACTTCGACCGAAGTTCACGCGAGTGCCATTGACGCGTTGCAACAAGGCACTTACGTTTCCGCAGCGCCGCCGGTGGTGCTGGGCTTGGCGATGGCACTTTCAATCTTGGCGGTACTGTTTTCATTCGATAAGTTACCGAAGGCTGCGCCACTGGTGGGGCTGGCTTTCATTGCCAGTGGCGTCGCCGTCAGCGCTTTGATGCTGCGCTTACTTCACATCTGGCTCCCTTCGTCCTTTTTCGTGTTCGGAATCTTCGCTGCCTACTTGCTGTGGACTTGGCAACACTTGTACCAAGTACTTGGCTTTTTAAAAGAACACATCGTTGCGCTGAGTCAGGTGCCATCTGTTAAGTCCGATCGTGTTGGGCCAGTCCGCGTTGGCGCCAACGACCCGGTGGAGCGATACATAGGCGCTCTCGATCACGCAATCTTGCGGCTCATGCGATTGGAGGCATACATGCGGTTCTCGCTGTTGAAACTTCCCATCGCCGTCGTGCTGTGCCGATCCGACGGAAGCATCGACGTGCTGAACGCTGCCGCCGCCGCGCTGCTGCCCGAGCTTTCGCCCGGCACGCGATCGACGGCCAAAGAAAGTCTCCCGGCAATCATTGCGCAGCTTGAGAGCAAATCCAGCATTCGGCGGCCTGAATTGCACGAGCATTGGTCGCAAGCACTCGGCGGTGAATACAGCACACCACTAGGGAAAATATTTTCGATCGAGGCCACGTGCATTGACGACGTGCCGGCTCCGGCGCCTGCGACCTGGATCGTCGTGCTTCGCGAGCTGACTCAAGAAAGACAAGCCGAACGAGAGCGGGCCAATTGGCTCAACTTTTTGTGGCACGACCTTCGCAGCCCGCAAATCAACCTTCTGAGCTTGGTGGAGTTGTATGAAATGAAGTCGTCACGTGTGGGCGTGGCCGAATTGGTGACCGGTGTGCGACGCGAGGCGGAGCGAACCATCGCGTTGGCACAGAGCTTTATCAGCGTTACGACCTCGGAGGCCCGCGACTACGAATTCGCTGTGGTGAGCCTTTCATCGTTACTTGCGAAGAGCGTCGAGGAACTCGCCGCATATGCCTTGGCCCGGCACGTGCAGCTGTCGTCAAGATCAATGCATACCCATCATGACCTCGTGCGCGCGGACGGAGGAATGCTGCTGCGAGTTTTCGCCAATCTCTTGGAAAACGCGATTCGGCACAGTGCACCCGGCGATATTATTTGGGCGAACTGCAACGTCGAGAAAGGACTTGAGGCTGTGGTCAGTATTCAGGACGAGGGCACCGGCATGGCACCGGCTGTGCTGGATGCGCTGCTCGATCGCGGGGCCCAGGGCCTGACCGAGGCCGCCAAGCTTTCCGCTTCTCAACAAGACATTGAAGCGGCTCACAACGTTGCGCCGCGCGATGCCAGGACGCACGGCTTCGGATTTGCAATGGTCAGGCAGGTTGTGGCCGCACATGGCGGCTGGATCTCCGGCCAGAGCACTGTCGGTGAAGGCACGACTTTCGCGATCGGCTTTCCTTTGGTGCATGCGGAAAAGCAATTTCATTAGCCCTGTCCAGCACCTTGCAATCCGCGTGCTGGCGAGAATTGCAAGGCCTGCTTACAGGTCGGCAAGACGCCGGCGAAGATGACTCGCTTCGGAGGGGCTCAGCCCGGTGCAATACCGGACGAGAAACACCGCCTGATCGGTGGGATCAGAATGTCCAACTTCTGGGGTCAGTTCAATCCCGGGGCGATTCATTAGGAGCGCCCATTAAAAGCGTCATGCTGCGATGTGCAAGACTCTCTCGATCCGATAATTTTTCAGAGAAAAGGCGGAGTAGTCATGGCCGACAAAATCCTGGTTTTCTACGGTTCGTACCGGTCCGATCGCATGGGCATCCGGTTGGCCGACTACGTGGTGTCGATGCTCACGGCGCGTGGTGCCGCTGCCGAGCTGGTTGACGCGCAAGCCGTCGGCCTGCCGATGCTCGACCGCATGTACAAGGAGTACCCGAAAGGCACGGCACCGGCCGCTATGGAAGCGCTCGCCGAGAAGATCCGCGCCGCGGACGCCTTCATCTTCATCACCGGCGAATACAACTGGGGTCCGCAACCCGGATTGAAAAACCTGACCGACCACTTCCTCGAAGAATGGTTCTGGCGACCGGCTGCCGTGGCGAGCTATTCGGCAGGTCGGTTCTCCGGTGTGCGATCAGGCTCGATCTGGCATCAGATCCTGTCGGAGATGGGCATGGTGGTGGTGTCGAGCACGCTCGCGGTCGGCCCGATCTCGCAGACGCTGGACAGCGAGGGCCACGCAACGGGAGCGCCCGGTGCCGCACTCGACAAGTCGTTCGGGCGCTTTGCCGACGACCTGGCGTGGTGGACCGAAGCCACGCGCGAGCAGAGGGCGCGCAAGGCGCCGCCTTACTGATTTATCGAGGTCTGCTACTTGTTTCCGCTGGCCGCCGAATCGAGTGTTTTCAGTACTTTGTCGGTGACGTCGTAAGCCGGCCGGATATAGACGATCTCCTGCAGGATGGCGTCGAAGCGCTCCGTTTCTGCAACCTGCTTGACCGCGCGCGAGGTGGCTTCCAGCAGCTTTTGCAGCTCTTCGCCGCGCCGGCGCTCCTGGTCCGCCTTGAACGCCTCGCTGACGCGATTCAATTCGCGCTGCTGTTCGCCCAGCCGGCGCTGACGCTCCAGACGCTGTTCGTCGCTCAGATTGGGCATGTCTTTCTCGAGCCGGGCGACGGCTGAGCTGAATGCCTGTGCCTGGTCTTTGCCGGCTTTGGCCCGGACCGCGAACTCGACTTCAAGCGCTTCTTCGGCGCGCTTGCCCAGAACCGAATCCCGCATCACGCGATCGACGTTGACATAGCCCAGCCGGAACTGCTGCGCGCTCGCAGTGCCGCAAGCGGCCAAGGCAAGCAGCACGCAGAAAGAAGAGACGAGTCGCCTGTGGGTACGGGTAAACATTTGTTGGGAGCGGCTGGTCAGAGAGAGGTCGGTTCGACTCGAATGATCCCATGCTTGGCCGGCGCACCCAAAAATTGGGAGTCTTAACCCTTGCGACACCGTTTGGTGATGTGGGCTCGTGTTCATCTGTTCGGCACCGAACCGACTCGGCCATAAAAGGCGCGCGAAAATTTCGGCATGCTATTTACTGCACGCCAACGCCCCGTACGCGCACTGTGGCTGATACCGATCGCGCTGATGATCGGCGGTGCGTTGCTGGTGGCATCGGCATGCAGCCCGAGCCCTGACGGCTCGTTGCTGGTGGTGGCGATCCTCGGCGCGCTGCCCTGGTCGCTGAGCCTGCTCATGCTGGACGCCACGCCGGGCTTTGCGGAAACGGCCGGACGGCTTGTCTCACTTGGCATCGTTCTGAATCTGGTCGGGGTGTGGTGGGGGATGCTTGCGTTTGTGAAGCGCCGCTCAAGACGTCGCCCTGCGGAGGTTCGGCTTTCATGATCCACTGGATGTTTGGCCCTACACACATCGAGATCGACACATGACAGCACCATCGGACTACATCCCACCCAAAGTCTGGACCTGGAACAAGAGCAACGGCGGCAAGTTCGCCAACATCAATCGCCCGATCGCCGGGCCGACGCATGACAAAGAGCTGCCCATAGGCCGCCATCCCTTGCAGCTCTATTCGCTGGGAACGCCAAATGGCATCAAGGTGACGGTCATGCTGGAGGAGTTGCTGGCACTCGGCCACCAGGGCGCCGAGTACGACGCCTGGCTGATCAAGATCAACGAAGGCGATCAGTTCGGCAGTGGCTTCGTCGACATCAATCCCAACTCCAAGATCCCGGCGCTGATGGACCGCAGCGGGCCGACGCCGATCCGGGTTTTCGAGTCGGGTGCGATCCTGGTGTACCTCGCCGAAAAGTTCGGCGCCTTCTTGCCGACCGAATCAGCGCATCGTGCTCAGTGCTTGTCATGGCTCTTCTGGCAGATGGGCAGTGCGCCGTACCTCGGCGGTGGGTTCGGGCATTTCTATGCCTATGCGCCGACCAAGATCGAGTACGCGATCGACCGCTTCGCAATGGAGGTGAAGCGCCAGCTCGATGTGCTCGACCGGCGACTTGCGGAGTCACCTTATCTGGCAGGGGACGACTACACGATCGCCGACATGGCGGTGTGGTCCTGGTACGGCGCGCTGGCCAAGGGGCTGGTCTACGAGGCGGCGGAGTTTCTGGAGGTCGCGTCGTACACGCACGTGCAGCGATGGACGGACCAGATCGCGGCGCGGCCCGCGGTGAAGCGCGGGCGCAGGGTCAATCGAGTGTGGGGCGACGCGGCCGAGCAGATGCCCGAACGCCATGACGCCAGCGATTTCGACATGACGACCAAGCCTTGACGTGGTGGCTCCGGGGCTCGCCGACGGTCAGCCGTTTCATGCTGCCTTACCCGTTGCAGGCGATCACCTTGAACTCGACGCGCCGGTCGAGCGCATCGCGCAAGTCGTCCGTTCCGGTCCCCACGATGTTTTCGCGAAATCCAAGGCCGGCGTCACGCAGCTTGCGTGTGAGTTCGGGGGCTTCGGTTTCGAGTCGCCGCTTGACGTACGTTGCGCGCTGCAGCGACAGCCGGCTGTTGATCTGCTCGGAGCCGGTGCGGCTGGTGTGCCCGGTCACCACAACGCATTGCTCGATCAACGCGCTCTGACGCGCGATCTGGCGTAGCCACATCGGATACGGCCCACTGACCCGGGTGTCGACCACGAAGTCGGTCGTTCCTGGCTTGAAGAGGAATTTCACGCTCAAGTTGTTGGTGGCCAGGCCCAACCGCACCATGAGCCCAAAAGTTTTCTCCGCCGCATCGGTTTGGCCGAGCTGCGTTTGCGAAAGGTACAGACCACTGTAGATGCCCATCTGCTGGCCGTCCGGGCGCAGCGATGCGGCCTCGTAGCGCGCCAGCGCTTCGGTATAGCGCTTCTCGTTGTACGCCGCGTTGGCGTCGGCGAGCAATGCCGAGGTCGGCAACCGTTCCAGATAGAGCGCATCCGCAGGCATGCCGGCCTTGGTCTGCGAGGTGCGGATGTAGCCTTCCACCACGCGGTCTTTCGCGATCACCGGGCTGTCACGGTAGACGGCGGTCGGACTGGTATTCAGATTGTTGTCGCCCACACGTGAAGCAGTCTGGGCCAGCACCAGCCCGGTCTTGATATCGGTGAGCGCAAGACTCAGGCGGTACTGCGCGGCGCCGGCCGTGCTGCTGGTCTGGGTCAGAGTGCCGTTCAACACGAACTGGGCGCCGGCCAGGCCGGTGGCGTCGAAGGCCGAAACAGTGAACTGCTTGAAGCGCGAGCGCACGCGTTCGGCCACGCGCTGTTCGGCGATGCGCGTGACCTCGGTCTGCTGCCCACTGGTGCCGTCCAGCATCGGGTCGACCACGATGATGCGTGGCGCCTTCAGGCGGGACTCCACCGTTGCCATGAAAGTCGGTAGCTTTTGAGTTTGCGCGAAGAGGTCGTCGACCGACTGGTCGAGTGCCTCATCGAAGGGTATGGCCATGTCGCGCTCGGATACGCGCGGCGCGCCGCAGGCGACCAGGGCCATGGCACAGCCCAGGAGCGCGGCCCGTGCGAGCCGTTGAAGTTGGGTTTGGGTGATCAGCATCTGGTTCTCAGGGTTTCTCGGTCGGTACTGGTCAGCGGCGCACCTGCCGAGGCGCGCATGACGATCTCGCTGCAGCGGGAGGCGCCAGCAGGTTCGGCGGCGGATCTTTCGGCTTGCGGGATGGCTGCGACAGTCGATGGGGATTCGACACGATGGGTCGTTGCCGACGGCAGCTTCGCTATACGCAAAGAAGTGGCTTTGGGCGCTGGAACCGCGTCCGGTATGCGATCAGCGACCTTCGGTGGCGCAGGCGCCACCATCGCTGGCGGAGCCGGGGTAGTGATGGCAGGCGACGGAACCGCATTGGTGACGGACACCGGCGTCGGTGGTGCCGAGGGTGCCGAGGGTGCCGAGGGTGCCGGGGGTGTAACGGCGGCCGGAGTTGCAGGCGCGTGAGCGTCGGCCGTCGCCGTCTCGTGCGACGCCGAAGCTGCCAGCAGCAGCACCCCCACGCCGAACATGATCGTGACGACTCCGGCCAGTACCGAGGTCGCGCGGCTGGCCAGCCTGGTCAATACAGCACCGGGTTGCAGCCACAACCCGTGCGGTCTCTTTGTGACGCGCGACACGTCCAGCAAGACCAGCAGCACGGCGACACCAAAACTGACGGCAAATCCGATGCGCGTCAGCGAGCCACCGGGTGCCAGCCGCTCGAGTCCCGAGATGGCCAGGCCGACGAACGCCGCGAGCGCATTGAACGGAAATACCCACGTGCTGATCGCCTTCAGAATCTGCTGCTGGGTTGTGAGAGGAGGCGCTTCGGGTGGCGCGACGTGTATGGCGCGGGGTACCGTCGTCGAGATTGGAGCCGGGGTACTGGCGCCATAGAGCTGCTCGAGATGAGCACGCAGCGCGGACTCGGGCACCTGCAGCAGTAAAGTCTCGATTCGCCGGCCATTTTCTTCGGTGAAGCCTTCGGTCGGCCTGAACGCTGCCCGGTGGGCCACAGACAAGTCCGACACCGAAACATGGAAGGCGCCGGACACCAGGATCTCGCCGACGAGGGCATGCTGCATCACATGCTCGGCAACGTTGATCCCCTCGCCAAAGAAACTGGGCATCCCGTTCACGTCCTTGCGCGCGACCAAAGATCCAAGGTGAAGCCCCGCCCTCGACGGCTGCGAGCCGTCCTGGCGCATCCAGTCGGCCAAACGAAACGCTGCGGTCAACGCGGCATCGACGTGATTCTGAAAACTGATGGCGACGCCTTCCCCGGCCGGGAGGATGGTGCGGTCCGGTTCCGGCACGCCGGCCAGGAGACTGGCGAGGAGCGCCTGAAGCTGTGCGTGCCACTCCATCCGCGCGCTGCCGTCCCACTCGGTCGTCGAGACGGGCTGAAGGCACAAAACGCTGCAGACGATCGAGTGACTGGGCGTAGACCGGTTCACTCGCTTGACGGCGTTGCGACTGCAAAGGAAGAGTCACTTTCGCGCGCGACTATTGCTGTGTGCGGCGCGTATCTGCTCATCGTTGAGGGGTGGTCTGCAAGCGCCAACGGGCGAGGCAGGATGACAAGGAAAGAAGGGCGCACAAAGGACTTGGTATCAAGGCAGACGGTGGCCGACAGCGAGTTGGGCCGTAGGTCCAGAGAGATTCACATAAGTTAACAATCGTAAATGAAAAAGGTTCACTTACAACTTTAGTTAGAGCTGCAAATCCTGCGCGTGATGCCCGGCCCAACCCGGCCTGCGCCGTCGGACAAGGGCATGCAGGCAAAGCTGTACCGACGCCGCAGAGGTCGATCTGCTGCAGTTGCGGCTAACCAGGTTGCTGTGCCCGCTGCAGATACGCGCCGAAGCTCCGCAGAGCCCCGACGCGCGCCATCGATTCCCCCTTCGATGCGGGGTGAAGGCGTCTTTCCGGTGGGTCAGTGGCTATTTACGGCTTGCCCCAAATCCGCTTGTACTGATCGCGATAGCCGTTGTCCGGGTCGAAGATGTTCTTAGGGCCACCGTCCTTGCCGACGTTTTCGACCGTGACCAGATGCACCTTGGGGTTGTAGCCCGACCAGGCCACCTTGTTGAAAGCGCGGTTCAGTTCATCCACGACCTGCCAGCCCTGCATGTTGAGCGGCTCCGGCACCGTGCCGGCCTGGAATCGCTTGCTGCGGATGCGCTGGTAGGCCGCTTCGGAGCCGTCGCCGGCCGATACCGCCTTGGGGCCGCCGTCACCCTTTTTGCCGGCGGCTGAAAGCGACGGGCCCATGAAGTCGAAGTACAGGTCGTTGATGGCCAGCGAATGGGTCCATTTGTCGCCGAAGCGTTGCAGCAACGAAGTCGTCAGCTGCGGCATGCGGGTCGAGCTTTCGGAGATCGGGCTGTCTTCGAAACTGAGCACCGTGCAGCCGCCGCACTTCTTGATCACGGCTTCCATCGCCTTGGCCTTGTAGAGCGCGATCGCGTATTGCGAGTCGGTGAAGATCACCACGCCGGCCTTGCCGCCGGAATCGACCACCGCCCACGAAGCGGCCACATCGGCGACGTCGTCGGTCACGGTTGTGACGTTGGCATACAGGCTGGCTTTTTCATTAGGGCCCGGCTTTTCACCCGAATGCCAGCCGACCAGCGGCACGCCGGATTTGGCCGCGTTCTCGAAAGCCACCTTCTGCTCGGTGGTGTCGAAGCCGCCCACCACGATGCCGGCCGGCTTGAGTGCCAACGCCTGGTTCAGCGCGGCCGTCCGTCCGCTGACCGAGCCCTGGCCGTCGATCACACGCACGTTCCAGCCGATGGCTTTGCCGGCTTCTTCGACGCCCTTCGACACGCCGACGATGCCGCCGTTTTTCATGTCGCCCGCGACGAACACGATGGTGCCCCCCGCTGCGGCTTTGGGGCCGGTGGTGGGGCCGTCCCACTTCTCCTGGCTCATGGTCGCGACGGCTACCTTCTGCTTGGCGGCGTCGAGAAAATCGTCGGCCAGCGCGTGCCCGGCCAGGCCGGCCGTGCAGAGCGCGATGACCGCGGTGGTGATGCGGGTGCGAACAGTCTTCATCTTGATGTCTCCGTTGGTTTTGTAATGGAAGCGAGGGAAGCGAGGGAAGCGAGAGAGGTGAGGGAGTTGAGAGGGAGCGTCGAAGGTGTTTCCTGCGGGTCCGATGCCAGTTGTCGCTCGGCGATGCGCCGCTTGATCGACAGGTTGCGGCGCTGCTGCGCATACCCCGCGATGCCGATCGACACCAGCAGGGTGAGCCCGTTGAACAGCGGTTCGACATAGAAAGCGCCGCCGAATTGCTGGATGCCCGAGATGCCGATTGCCAAAATCGCGACGCCGACCAGCGTGCCCCACACGTTCACGCGGCCGGGTCGGATGGTGGTGGAACCGAGAAAGGCGCCGACCAGCGCCGGCAGCAAAAACTCCAGGCCCACACTGGCCTGGCCGATCTGCAGCCGAGAGGCCAGCAGCACGCCGGCAAAGCCCGACAGCAAGCCCGACGCCACGAAGGCGCCCATCACGTGCTTGCGCACCGAGATGCCGTTGAGTTGTGCCGCCTTGGGGTTGGCGCCGATCACATAGAGCGCGCGGCCCAGCGGGGTGAACTCGGTGACCAGCCACAGCGTCACGCTGACGATGAGCACATAGAAGGCCGCGATCGGCAAGCCCAGCAAGGTGCCACCCGCGATGCCGACGAACCCGTCGGGCAGATCGCCCACCACCTGCCGTCCACCGCTGTGCCACATGGCGAGCGCGTAGATCACCGTGCCGGTACCCAGCGTGGCGATGAACGAGTCGATCTGCACCAGCTCGACCAGCAGGCCGTTGAGCACGCCGAACAGCGCCGCACAAGCCAGCACGATCAGCACCGCGAGCGGCCACGGCACACCGAGTCGCGTCTGCAGACTGATGGCGAGGATGTGCCACAGCACGATGCCGTAGCCCACAGTGAGATCGATCTTGCCGGTGATCATCGGGATCGTCGCGGCCAGCGCGAGCAGCGCGATCACCGACTTGTCGGACAGGATGGCGCGCAGGTTGAACAGCGTCGGAAAGGTGTCGGGCAGCAGCAGCGAGAACAGCAGCGCCAGCGCCACGGTGAGCATGACCAGGCCGTACACCGGAATGGCGCGGCCGAACCGCTGCATTAGCGTGAGCGCCTCACCATCGAGCGACTTGTCCGGCTCCAGTGCCGTGGACTTGATGGAACTGCTCATGCGAAGACTTCCTCTGTGTGTTGGGTGTCGGCATGCAATGCACCGCCCGCGGCCATTGCGAGCAGGCGCTCCACCGTGATCTCGGCGTCCGTCAGCTCGGCTGCGATCAAGCCGTCGCGAAACACCAGCACGCGGGTGCATACGGTGGCGACTTCCTCGAAGTCGGTCGAGACCACGACGAGCGCGCTGCCAGCTTCAGCGCGCTCGCGCAGCACGCCGTAGATCTGCCGCTTGGCGCCGACGTCGACACCGGCCGTGGGTTCTTCAAGCACCACGAGCGGCTTGTCGAGGTCGAACCAGCGCGCCAGCACCACCTTCTGCTGGTTGCCGCCGGAGAGCTGTTGCACCTCGGCGCCGGGCGCCGGTGGGTTGATATCGAAGCGCTCTATCAGGCGGAGCGCACTGGCGTGCTCGCGTCGCCGGCGGTTGAAAGAGATGCCGCTGTCGCCATGCAGCGAAGGATTCGGAAACAGGTTTTCGAGCACCGACATCGAGGCCGCGAGGTTCTCTTCCAGTCGCTCGCTGGCGACGTACGCCACCCCGGCCCGAATGGCATCTGCCGGGGTTCTGAAGCACACCTCGTGGCCGAGCAGCCGCATGCGTCCGGCCGACAAGGGCTCGCGGCCGAACAGCGCGCGGCTGATCGCCTCATGCCCGGCACCGCGCAGGCCGACCAGGCCGACCACTTCACCACGGCACACTTCGAAGCTCAAGGGACCGGCGTTGCCGCTGGCCGCGCCGTCGAGTTGCAACACCGGCTCGGCGCCCGCACTGGCACGGCACGCCGCCTTGGCCACGCCCGCCGACAGTGCCTTGCCCACGATCAGGCTGACCAGTTCGCTTTCATTCGTTCGCGAGGTCGTTTTGATCGCGACGAGCTTGCCGTCGCGCATGACCGCTGCTCGGTCCGAGATAGCCATGACTTCGTCGAGCCGGTGCGACACATAGATCATCGCCATGCCCTGGCTGCGCAGACCGCGCAAGACGCCGAAGAGGCGTTCCACATCGGCCATCGGCAGACTGGCGGAAGGTTCGTCGAGCACCAGCAGGCGGGCCTGCACCTCGAGCGCGCGGCCGATCGCCAGCAAGGATTTCTCCGCCCGCGTAAGAGAGAAGATGCGACGTTCAGGATCGATGTCGCAGCCGACGCGCGCCATCACGCGCACGGCCGCACGGTTCGCCGCCTTCCAGTCGATCAGGCCGAAGCGCCGTGGATAGCCCATGCCGAGCGCGACGTTCTCGGCCACCGTCATCCACTCGACCAGGCCCAGATCCTGGTGAATGAAGGCCACCGGCTGCGCCCGTCGATCGCTGCTGCGCCAGGCGTCTTGCGGCCGGCCCTTGAAGAAGATCTCGCCGCTGTCAGAGGGATAGATACCTGCCAAAAGTTTGATGAGTGTCGACTTGCCCGCGCCGTTCTCGCCGAGCAGCGCGAGGATCTCGCCGCTGCACACGTCGAGCGTGACGTCGTCGACCGCCTGCGTGCCGCCGAAGCGCTTGCTGATCCCATCGAAACGCAGCAATGTCTCGCTGTCCGGCGTCGGGGCGCCGCTGCCTCGCGGGTGCAAAACTTCGGTCATCGACGCAGTTTCGCCCTTGTTGCGTTACCGGTAACTGGTGCTTACCCGGAGCGACCGATCGGCACGTTCCTAAATATGATTCGCATGCGCTCTCGAAAACAAACGATGCCTTCTCGCGCTATCCCCGACCCAGGACGCCAGGTGACCATGGCCGACGTGGCGGCGCGCGTCGGCGTGTCGAAGATGACGGTGTCGCGGGCTTTGAGCCGCGCCTCACAGAGCGACCGGACCACGTCGGAGGCGCTGCGGCAACGCATCCTGCAGACCTGCACGGAGATGGGCTACGTGGTCGACCAGACCGCGCGCACCTTCTCGTCGAAGCGCTCCGGCTTCATCGCGGCGATCATCCCGTCGCTCAACAATTCGAACTTTTCGGACACGGTGAACGGGATCATGGCGGCGGTCGAGGGCAGTGGCCTGCAGTTGCTGCTCGGCTATTCCGACTACCGGATCCAGAACGAAGAGCGGTGGGTCAAGGCGATGCTGATGCGCCGGCCGGAAGGCGTCATCCTGACTGGCGGCAGCCATACCGAAGCGACGCGCGCGACGTTGCTCGCCTCGGGCGTTCCGGTGGTCGAGACATGGGACCTGCCGCAAAGTCCGATCGAACACACGGTCGGTTTCTCCAACGCCGAAGCCAGCGGTGCACTGGTGCGGCATCTGCACGGCAAGGGCTATCGCAACATCGCCTTCATCGGCGGAACTTCCAACCGCGACACGCGCGGTGCCGACCGCAGGCGCGGTTATGCCGATGCCGTCCGGAAACTCAAGCTGCCCGCTGGCCGGGTCATCTCGTTCGGCCAACCGCCCATCTCGATGGAGCAGGGCGGGGAAGCGATGGCGCTGCTGATGAAGCAATGGCCTGACGTGGATGCCGTCCTGGCGGTGTCAGACCTGTCGGCCTTCGGCGCGTTGGCCGAGTGCCAGCGGCGCGGCTGGAATGTGCCGGAGCGCATTGCCATCGCAGGCTTCGGCGACTTCGAAGTGGCGCGCAGTTGCCATCCGCGGCTCACGACCGTCGCCATCGATTGCGCAGGCATCGGCCGTGCTGCCGGCGAACTGCTGTTGCGGGCGATCGAAGCTGCGCGTAACGGTGCGCGACTGCCACCTGAAACAGTGCGCACGCCTTTTCAGATCGCGCAGCGCGAAAGCACCTGAAGCGCAGACGTCTTGCTCAGTCGAAGTTCAGAATCACCTTCATCGCCTGCGACCGATCCGCTGCCAGTGCGAACGCCCGCGCTGAATCGCGATAGGACAGCGTGGCCGAGATCAGCGGCTTCACATCGACCAGGCCCTTGTTCAGCAACTCGACCGCCATCGCGAACTCTTCATGGAAGCGGAAGGCACCGCGCAGCTCGAACTCCTTGGCCACGATGGTGTTGATCGGCAGCGTCATTTCTCCACCCAGGCCGAGCTGCACGATGATGCCGCGCGGTCGCACCGCATCGAAAGCGCCCACTAGCGCACGCGCGTTGCCGCTGGCTTCGAACAGCACGTCGAAGCTGCCTTTGTCGGCGGTGAAGCGCGCGAGGCCATCGGGCTCTTCGGCGACGTTCACGACTTCATCGGCACCGACTTTCAGCGCCTTGCCCAGCGTGTGCGCGCCGACATCGGTGGCAACGATATGGGCTGCGCCAGCGCGCCGCGCCGCGATGATCGCCAGCGCGCCGATCGGGCCGCAACCCGTGACCAGCACGCGCTTGCCGAGCAGCGATCCGGCACGGCGCACGGCATGCAGCGCCACCGACAGCGGCTCGGCCATCGAGCCTTCGCCGTCGCTGACCGAATCCGCCAGCTTGTGGGCCTGATGCGTCTCGACAACGATCTGCTGACGGAAGGCACCCTGTACGTGCGGCGTGCGCATGGCACTGCCGTAGTAGCGCATGTCCAGGCAATGGTTCTGCAGGCCTTGCTGGCAGAACTTGCAGACACCGCACGGCCGGCTCGGGCTGATCGCCACACGTTCGCCGGCCACGAATCCGCGCACGTCCGCGCCGACCGCCTCGATCACGCCGGCGACCTCGTGGCCGAGCACCATCGGCTCCTTGAGCCTGATGGTGCCGAAGCCGCCGTGCTGGTAGTAATGCAGGTCGGAGCCGCAGATGCCGCCGCAGCGCACGCGCACCTGCAACTGGTCGGGGCCGAGCGGCGCGGTTTCATAGGTTTCGACGCGCAGATCGCCGGGCGCGTGAATGACGAGTGCTTCCACTTTTTGTGTGTCCTTGATTTTTAAAGCTGTGCCGTCACGCCGCCATCGACGTACAGGATGTGGCCGTTGACGAAGTTCGACGCGGCGCTCGACAGGAACACTGCCGCGCCCACCAGGTCTTCGACGTCGCCCCAGCGCCGCGACGGCGTGCGGCCGATCAGCCACTTGGAGAAGTCCTCGTTCTTGACCAGCGCCTCGTTCAGCTCGGTCTTGAAATAGCCCGGCCCGAGCCCGTTGACCTGGATGCCGTGCTGGCCCCAGTCGATCGCCATGCCCTTGGTCAGCATCTTCACCGCGCCCTTGCTGGCGGTGTAGGGCGCGATCCCCGGGCGGCCCAGCTCGCTCTGCACCGAGCAGACGTTGACGATCTTGCCGCGCTTGCGGCCGATCATGTGGCGCGCCACCGCCTGGCCGACGAGGAAGACGCTGTCGAGGTTGGTCTTCATCAACTCGTGCCAATGCGCTTCTTCGAACTCGTCGAGCGGTGCGCGGCGCTGCATGCCGGCGTTGTTGATGAGGATGTCGATGGGGCCGACGTCGCGCTCGATGCGGTCGACCTCTTCCTTGACGGCTTCACCGGATGTGACGTCGAAGCTGGCCGTCACGATGTCGGCGCCTTCGCCGCGCAATGTGGCTGCAGCGGCTTCGAGCTTGTCTGCGTTGCGTGCGTTCAGCACGATGCGTGCGCCCGCACCGGCGAGTCCGCGGGCCAGCGCAAAGCCGATGCCGGCGCTGGAGCCGGTGATGAGGGCGGTGCGGCCGGTGAGGTCGAAGCTTTTGAGGATGGCGTTCAAGACAGATCTTTCATTGCGCTGTCGTCAGCACATCGGGATTGACCGGCGTCGGCGGCTTGCCGGCATGAGGCCCGGCGCCGAGTGCCGCGATCAGGTTGTCGACCGTGAGCGATGCCATCGCACGGCGCGTCTGAATGGTCGCGCTGCCGATGTGCGGCGTCAGCACGACGTTGGCGAGCCCGAGCAGGGCCGGATGAATTCGCGGCTCACCTTCGAACACATCGAGGCCGGCGGCAGCGATGGTGCCCGCCTTCAGAGCAGCGGCCAGCGCCGCATCGTCGACGATGCCTCCACGCGCGATGTTGGTCAGCGTGGCGGTCGGCTTCATCAGGCGAAGCTCCTCGGCACCGATCGTGTGGTGCGACGAGGCCGAGTAGGGCAGCACCAGCACCAGGTGGTCGGCTTGGCGCAGCAGCGTGGCCTTGTCTACATAGCGGGCGCCGATGGTCGCTTCGGTCGCGGTATCCAGCTGCGTGCGGTTGTGATAGATCACCTGCATGCCGAAGCCCAACGCACCACGCCGCGCGATGGCCCGGCCGATGCGGCCCATGCCCAGAATGCCCAGCGTCGCACCATGCACGTCGGCGCCGGCGAACTGGTCGAAGATGCCGCCCTTGTTCCACTCTCCGGCACGCACGAAGCGCTCGGATTCGCCGAGGCGCCGGGCCGTCGCCATCATCAGCGCGAAGCCCAGGTCGGCCGTCGTTTCGGTCAGCACGTCGGGCGTGTTGGTCACCAGCACGCCACGTGCCGTGCAGGCCGCGACATCGACGTTGTTGTAGCCGACGCCGACATTGCAGACCGCCTTGACCGTCGGGCAGGCGTCGAGCAATGCCGCGTCGATGTGCTCGCTGCCATGGCTCATCACGCCCTGCTTTCCGTGCAGGCGTTGCTTCAGTTCGTCAGCGCTCCAGATCGTGTCATTCGGGTTGTCTTCGACCTCGAAGTGATCGCGCAGGCGCTGGGCGATGTCGGGGAAGGTGGCTCGGGTGATGAGGACGGAGGTCATGGCTTGTCTTCTTTATGTTGGTTCTTGTGTGCGGAACGCGCGTAAGCAGCGTAAGGGCCGCGGTGGGCCGAGGCAAAGACCATCTTTGCGCTGTTACCGGCTGAAGCCTAACGTGTGTCCGTCGTCATTGAACAAGAGGTGTTCCGTGAACCCGTCCCGCAAAAGTCGGCTGGACCCCGGCGGCGCATGTCGCCGGAACCTACGCACTGCCGAAAAGGGACGTTTGAACTCACGCTGGCCCAGCTTCAGACATGGTGCGTGGCGGAGTCCGCGAAGAATGCTTCGAAGCCATCGAATGGTTCGAATCGGCCATCGCGCAACACCAGCCTCGACACGCCCGGAAACGCACGCTCGCGGTCGCCATGCGCTACGTCGCCTGGGTAGCAAAAAACGCGCGCCGTATCGACCTCAATATGAACCGGATGAATGAGCCGTGGCGGCGTGGCACGCGCGGCGTCGAACGCTTCATCGGCGCTGGCGTAGCGCGACAGGTGGGCGAGGGTGATGATCTGCGGCGGTGCCAATTCGATCTCGCGCTGCCAGTACATCTCCAGAGCTTGGCGCGCGCCGAGCCAGCGGCCAATCGTCGACTCGTGGTCTGCGACATCGGCGGTCTGACCCACAGGCATTCGAGCCACGAAAAAGCGCGTGTCGAAGCGACGGCGCGGCATGTTGGGTATGACCGGCGTGATCCAGCGCGACCATGGTGCGATGAGGCTGCTCGACAGCGTCAGGCCGAGCGCGTCCAGCATCGATTCGAACGGCACATCGCGTGGATGCGGAGTCGAGTCCGAGGCCGAAGCAGGGGGTTGCCAGAGCCCATCGGAACCATCGGCCAGCAGTACGCCGGCCTCTTCGAAGAGTTCGCGCAGCGCCGCCACGTGGATGGCCGCAGCGACTGGCGCCGAGAGCTCTGGCTCGCCGAGCGCCGCGTGCAGATCCCCTGCGTCGCGATCGAGCCGATGCACCGAGAGCGGGTCGGCCGCATCGAGCTTGCCGCCCGGAAAGACATGCACGCCGCCCAGCACGCTGGCCTCGATCGCACGGCGCATCAAGAAGGTTTCGAGGCCCTGCGCGCCGTCACGGAGCAGCACCACGGTGGCTGCGACTTCAAGACGGGCGGGGGCTGGGTGGGGGCCCGAGTCGCTGCCAAAACTGTTCATTTGTTGGAGTTTGATGCGTCGCGGCCTGCCCAGCTTCACCGGGCAGAAAAAAGGAACCCATGCTGCGGCCAGACAGTTGTCGCACCACTACAACACGCAAAGCGGTTTACGTACGTTCCGTAAAGGAAATGCAAAGATCTAACTGAGAGTCATTATCATTAACGCTGTTTCGCGGCGTGTGCTGCGAGCCAGCTCATCCAGCCAATCCCTCCAGCGCCCTTGCGGGCTGCTCGCCCGGGACCCGCCAGTCGAGTTCTCATTTCCCGCCTTTCCGGAGAACCCCTCATGGCCTACATCCAGAGCCGCAAGCACGCCGTCGCGCGCCCGTCACCCCAACTCACTGGCGTCGCTGCAGCTGCGCTGATGGCATTCGCCCTGCCTGCTGCTGCACAAACCGCAGGCAGCGCCACGTTGCAGGAAATTCGCGTGCGAGACTCCGCGGGCGCCAGCGACTACAAGGCCGACACGTCGGCCAACCCCAAATTCACCGCGCCGCTGGTCGACACGCCACAGACCATCCAGGTGCTGAAGGAGCAGATCCTGCGCGAGCAGGGCGCCACGACGCTGACCGAAGCGCTGCGCAACACGCCCGGTGCCGGTGCCTTCTACCTCGGTGAAAACGGCAACACGAGCACCGGCGACGCCATCTACCTGCGCGGCTTCGACACTTCCAGCAGCATCTTCGTCGACGGTATCCGCGACATCGGATCGGTCTCGCGCGACACCTTCAATATCGAGCAGATCGAAGTCGTCAAAGGCCCGGCCGGCAGCGACACCGGACGCACTGCGCCCACCGGTTACATCAACCTGATCACCAAGAAGCCGACGCTGACCGACAGCTTCTTCGGCTCGGTCGGCTTCGGCAGCGACAGCTTCAAGCGCGGCACCATCGACTGGAACAAGGCTCTGAGCGGACCGGGTGGTGCAGGCGCCGCCTTCAGACTCAATGCGTTCACCGAAGACGCCGACGTGTCAGGCCGCGATGTCGTGAAGAACAAGCGCTCGGGCATCGCGCCGTCGCTGGCGCTGGGTCTCGGCACGCCGACACGCCTGTACTTCGACCTGGTCCACATCCAGCAAAACAATGTGCCTGACGGCGGCGTGTCCACCATCGGCCTGCCGGGCTACTCGACGCCCGACGCGACCACCGTGCGCGGTCGCCGGACCTTCTTGAACTCTGCTCAGCCGGTTAGTTCGAGCAATTTCTACGGCACCTCGTCGGACTTCGACCACGTGACGCAGAACATGTTCACGGCCCGCGTGGAGCACGACCTCACGCCCGACATCACCTTGCGCAACACCTTCCGCTACGGCAAGACCGAGCAGGACTACCAGCTGACGTCGTTCATGGCGACCACCGCGAACCTGCTGACGCCCAATGCCACGGCCCCGCTGGGCTGGACCGTAGCTCGCAGCAATCCGACGAACAAGAATCAGGAGAACACCATCCTGACCAACCAGACCAACGTCAGCGCCAAGTTCGACACGGGAGGCGTCGGCCACACGCTGAACGCCGGCGTCGAGTTGATCCGCGAAGAGCAGGACACGCTCGGCTACTACGGACAAAACGTGGCGGTGTTCGGCTACCCCGGCATCCGCAACAGCGGTGCCTGGCCTGCCGCCAACCTGTACAACCCCAACCCGAACGTGCTCGGTTACCTGCGACTGCAGAACGGCGCCAACACCGAAGGCAAGACCACCACCGTCGGCGCCTACGTGTTCGACACGGCCAAGTTGAGCGAACGCTGGAGCCTGACCGGCGGCCTGCGCTTGGACCACTACGCGACCGACTACGCAGCGAATGCGCTGAACGCCACCACCGGCGTGCTCACACCGAGCGCGTTCTCGACCTCGGGCAAGCTCTGGACCGGCAAGCTCGGCGTCGTCTACAAGCCGACCGACAACAGCAGCATCTACGCGGCCTACGGCACAGGCGCGCAGCCACCGGGCGGCAACAACTTCGCACTGGCTGCCAGCGGGACCGGCAACAGCGCAAGCCGCACCGACTTCTTGCCTCAGAAAACCAAGACTTATGAGCTGGGCACCAAGTGGGAAGTGCTCCACAAGAAGCTGGCCTTGACGGCGGCCATCTACCGGACCGACGTGAGCAACGACGTGGTGCAAGACGCCGTCAGCGGCCTCTACTACCAGACCGGCAAGAAGCGCGTGCAGGGCATCGAGCTCGGCGCGGCCGGCGCGATCACCGACAACTGGGGCGTGAGCACCGGTTTCACGACGCAAGACACGAAGATCCTGAGCGGCCCCTCGGTGCTCGCAGACGGCGGCTCCGTGCTGGCGTACACGCCCAAGAATTCGTTCAGCGCATGGACGACCTACAAGCTTCCGTTCGGGCTGACGGTCGGCGCTGGTGCCCGCTTCAACGGCAAGCTTTCGCGCGGCACCGATGGCGCGCTGGGCACGCCTGCCTTTATCGACTCGTACTGGGTGTTCGACGCGATGGCTTCTTACCGCATCAACAAGAATATCGACCTGCAGTTCAACGTCTACAACCTGGCCGACAAAGACTATGTGGCTGCGATCAACAAGAGCGGTTACCGCTACACGCCGGGTGCGCCGCGCACCTATCGCATGACTGCGAACTTCGCTTTCTGATCCACGATCTTGTCGACTGCGGAGTGTCGCGCCGGCAGCGGTGCGACATTCCAGCCCCTGCCTTGCGGTCGGGGCTTTTTTCTTGTGAGGCTGCTTCAACATGATGCTGCATGTACCCGATGTGCTGACGTCCGATCAAGTCTGCGAACTTCGATCGGCCCTCGATGGTGCGGACTGGGGAGACGGTCGAGAAACCGTGGGCGAGCAGGGCGCCCGGGTCAAGCGCAATCGCCAGTTACCAGAGTATTCGGTGGTCGGTCGCCAACTCGCAAAGACGGTACTGATGGCGCTGTCGCGCAGCGCGCTGTTTCATTCGGCCGCACTGCCGCTTCGTTTCGTGCCACCGCTCTTCAATCGCTATGAGAGTGGCGAGCATTACGGCCTGCATGTCGATGGATCGGTCCGCTCGATTCCTGGCACGGGCGAGCAGTTGCGCACCGACCTGTCGTGCACGCTGTTCCTGTGCGATCCGGACGACTACGACGGTGGCGAACTCGAAGTCGTCGACAACTACGGCACGCATGAAGTGAAGCTGCCGGCGGGCGACCTCGTGCTGTACCCGTCGAGCAGTCTGCATCAGGTGCATCCCGTGACGCGCGGCGCGCGCGTCTGTTCGTTCTTGTGGCTGCAGAGCATGGTGCGCGACAACCATCAACGCGAGATGCTTTTTGGCCTGGATCAGAGCATTCAATCGTTGCGGACGCGACTCGGTGAGTCGGCTGAAACGGTCGCGCTGACGGGCCACTATCACAACCTGTTGAGGCTCTGGGCTGAGGTCTAGCTACGTCGCTCGGCGTCAAGAAGCATGATTGACACATGAATCAATGAAAAGTAATGTATTGACTTCATCGATGTCTGCTTTCTCGAACTCCGAACATGAAAATTGCAATTCTTGGTGGAGGTCATGGCGCCTACGCCGCCGCAGCGGACCTTTCTGAAGCGGGCCATGAAGTGCGGCTGTGGCGTCGCGACGCGGCCGCGCTCCATCCGGTTATTCGTGCCGGCGCGATCACGCTGAAGGATGCGGCTGGCGTGCGTGAGGTGCCGCTGGCGCTCGCGACCGCCGACATTGCCGCAGCCCTCGAAGGCGCCAGGCTCGTCGTCATTCCCACGCCTGCCATCGCGCAGTACGACATCGCGCTTGCCATGGCGCCGCATCTCGTTGATGGGCAGGTCGTCTTCCTTCCGCCGGGTACCTTCGGCAGCTACGTGATGGCGAGGCTGGTGAAGCAGTCGGGCAACCTGGCCGATGTCGCCTGGGCCGAGACCGGCACCTTGCCTTACCTCGCGCGCAAGCACGGCGAGCGTGAAGTCAATGTCACCGTCCGCGCCATACGCCTGCCGACCGGTGTCTACCCGGCGCGCAAGTCGGCCGAGGCGATAGAGGTGATCCGCGAAGCCTTCCCTTCCGTGAATGCCTGCGGAGATGCGCTATCGGGTGCGCTCATGAACGCCGGCCCCGTCATCCATCCGCCGCTGATGGTGATGAACGCCGCGCCGCTGCAGCACTTCGAGCGCTGGGACATCCACAACGAAGGCACGCAGCCCGCCGTGCGCGCCGTGACCGATCAACTGGATCGCGAACGCATCGCAGTGCGCGAGGCCTTCAGCCAAGGTGCGCCGCACTATCCGCTGGCCGACCACTACGAAAACGATCGATGGATGTATGGCGATGCGCACAAGCAGCTGGTGAAGTCCGGCGACTGGCGCGAGAACATCGACTTGCACTCGCATCGGTACATCACCGAAGACACTGAACTCGGGCTCGCCTTCCTGGCCTCTGCCGCACGCTATGCCGGCGTGGACGCGCCGATCGCGCACGGCTTGCTGGCCATCGTCGGAGGCTTTCTCGGCCGCGATTTGCGGCAAGGTCCGCGCACATTCGAGCGCCTGGGACTGGCGGCGTTGAGCAAGACAGAACTCGCGCAGAGGCTCCACCATGGCGAATGAGTCGCTTGTCTCGTCCACACCGTCGACGCCGTTGACACCGCTGCCCCGCTTCGCCGCTGTCGGTGCCGGTCGCATGGGGCGCGGCATCGCGATCGCGTTCGCTTATGCAGGGCACCGGATCTCCCTGATCGATCTGCGCCAGCGCAGCGACGAAGCCTGGCGGCGCCTCCGCGATGAAGCGAGTGCGGAGATCGAGGCGGCTCTCGCAGGACTCGCGCAACTCGGCGTCATCGATGCAGCGCAAATCCAGTCGATCGCCGCCCGCGTGGACTACGTGAACGGAGCCGCCGCACCTCGGGCATTGGCGGCGGCCGAACTGGTCTTCGAAGGCGTGCCCGAAACCATGGCGGCCAAGCGCGATGCCTTCGAGCAGCTCAATCGTCATTGCCGCGACGACGCGATCCTGACCTCGACGACCAGCAGCATCCTGGTGACGCAGCTCGCCGCGCTGGTGCGACTGCCCGAGCGTTTCCTCAACATGCACTGGCTCAATCCGGCGTACGTGATCCCGGTCGTCGAACTCAGTTGCCATCCGGGCACCGATGCCGCGGTGCTGGCGCGCACCAAGTCCTTGATGGAAGAGATCGGCAAGCTGCCCGTCGTGTGCGGCGCATCGCCGGGCTACATCGTGCCGCGGTTGCAGGCGCTGGTGATGAACGAGGCAGCCCGCATGATCGAGGAGGGCGCCGCCACCGCCGAAGAGATCGACAAGGCGACGCGCTATGGCCTGGGCCTGCGCTTCGCCGCGATCGGCGTGGTCGAGTTCATCGACTTCGGTGGCTGCGACATCCTGCATCACGCGAGCCGCGAGATGTCGGCATCGCTGAGCAAGGAGCGCTACACCGCGCCGGCCATCGTCGATCGCATGGTCGAGGAAGGACGGCTCGGCCTGAAGACCGGCAGCGGCTTCTACGACTATCGGGGCCGCGATGTCGCCGCCTACCGGCGCGACGTGCTGGCTCGCACGCTCGGCGAGTTGCGGCACGCCGGACTCTGGCGCGCGGCGGCCGAAGAGACTCGCTCATGAAGGCCGTTCGCATCCACGGCTTCGACGCAGTGCCGGTGCTGGAAGACGTTGCCGATCCGATGCCACGACCGGGCCGCAGCATCGTGCGCATGCAGGCGGCCACTGTGGGCCACATCGACCGCACCGTGTGGCGCGGCAGCTTTCTGCGGCATCCGCCGTTCCCGTACACGCCGGGCGTGGAGGCCGCCGGCATCGTCGTCGCGAGCGAGCGTTACGCGGCCGGGCAGCGTGTGTGGTTGCGCGGCAGCGGCCTGGGCACGCTGTTCGACGGCACCTGGTGCGAGCAGATCGACGCCCCCGACGAAGCGCTGGGCCTCTTGCCCGATGCGATAACGATGGCGCTCGGCTCGGCTTTCTTTTCACCGACCACCTCGGCATGGGTCGCGCTGCACGAAGTCGCGAAGCTGCAGCCTGGCGAGCAGGTGCTGGTGACCGGCGCGAGCGGCGCAGTGGGCTCGCTCGTCATGCAACTGGCACGCGACGCCGGCTGCGATGCAACGGCGGTCGACCCGCTTGCCGATGCGCCTCCGCCCGCTAGCGCGGACCTGCTGGTCGACACCGTCGGCGGGAGTGTGCTGTCGTCGGTCTTGCCCTGCGTGCGCCCCGGTGGCCGCGCGGTGCTGATCGGCTACACCGCGGGCCCGACGCTGGCGCTCGACATCGCGCACTTCCTGCAGCGCGATGTGGCGCTGTTGCCGCTCAACATGTTCCGGCGCGACGCGGCTGGTCGTGCCATCGTGCCGGAGCTGTTGGCACGTCTGGTCGATGGCCGTCTGCAGCTCGAAGTGCGGCCCTTCGCATTGGCCGATGCAGCATTGGCGCTCGATTGGATTGCGCAGCGCGGCCATCGTGGCCGCGCGGTGCTCGTTGCCTAGCAGTCCCTGACCTCGGTCGCTAGTCTTCTTCGGTCGGCTCGACCGGCACATGCACGTGCTGGTCGATCATCTGCCGCAAGGTGTGCTTCAGTTCTTCGGCACGCCGCAGGCCGAAGGGTTGGAGCACGCGCCGCTCGTGATCGCGTGCCAGTTCCATCAGGTGCTCGACCGCCTTCAGCCCCTTCTTCGTGATGCGCACCAGCGTGATGCGGCGATCACTCTCATGGGGCAGTCGCTCGACCTGTCCGCGCGATTCCATCCGGTCCAGCAAACGCGTCACCGTCGGCTGCTTGGTCACGGTCACTTGCGCGAGTTGGCCGATGCTGATCGGTTCGCTGCCCGCGAGCGATGCCATCACACGCCACTCGGAAATGGAAAACCCCTGCTGCCGCGCCACTTCGTGGAACTCCGACGAAATGAGCTGGGTGGCCTGCGCGAGCAAGGCCGGCAAATAGTCGTCGACGAAGCGATGCGGTCCGGTGGTGTGCTCGACCGCCTTAGCCATGAGAGCGACCCACAGTCACCGTAGGCATGCTGCTTGCGTGCACAGGGTTATTCATGATTGTGGATACATTCATTTGTCAACATTATAGAAAGTGGCAAGCGAAACGCATCCTCCCACGACCGACAAGAAGAAAGCACCACGATGGCTGAGCGTTCATTCGTCGAAGAAGTCAAGAAGCTGAGGCTTTCCGGCGGAGACGTGTTCCGCGGTGAAGGCATTCTGGCCGTCACCAAGGCGTTGCTCGAATCCGGGGTTTCTTATGTGGCCGGCTACCAGGGCGCGCCGATCTCGCACCTGATGGACGTGCTCGCCGATGCGCAGGACATCCTGACCGAACACGGCATCCGCTTCGAGAACAGCGCGAGCGAGGCCACGGCAGCCGCCACGCTGGCTGCATCGGTCAACTACCCGCTGCGCGGCGCGGTCACTTTCAAGGCCACCGTGGGCACCAACGTGGCCTCCGATGCGCTGGCCAATCTCGCTTCCGGTGGCGTCACCGGCGGGGCGTTGATCATCGTGGGCGAGGACTACGGCGAAGGCTCGTCGATCATGCAGGAGCGTAGCCACGCCTTTGCGATGAAGTCGCAGATATGGCTGCTCGATCCGCGACCCAACCTGCCGAGCATCGTCGACGCGGTGAAGCAGGGCTTCGACCTTTCAGAAGCCAGCAACACGCCGGTGATGCTGCAGTTGCGCATCCGTGCCTGCCATGTGCACGGTCACTTCATCGCGGGCGACAACAAGCGCGCCAAGTTCACGCTGAAAGACGCGCTGGAGAATCCGCAGCGCGACGTCAGCCGCATCGTATTGCCGCCCGCGAGCTTCCTGCACGAGCAGGAGAAGATCAAGGAGCGTTGGCCCGCCGCGGTCCGCTTCATCGAAGAGCGCGAGCTCAACGAGTTCTTCTCGGAAGACGCCGACGACATCGGCATCATCGTGCAGGGTGGCAGCTACAACACGCTGCTCCGCGCGCTCGAACGACTCGGCCTGGCCGATGTCTATGGCAACACTCGGGTGCCGCTCTACGTGATGAACGTGGCCTATCCGGTGATCGAGAGCGAGGTCATCCGCTTTTGCGAAGGCAAGCGCGCGGTGCTGATCGTGGAGGAGGGCCAGCCCAACTTCGTCGAGCAGAACCTCGCGACCATCCTGCGCCAGGCTGGCTCGACCACGGCGCTGCACGGCAAGGACATGTTGCCGGTGGCGGGCGAATACACCTCTTCCGAATTGCTGAAAGGCGCCCGCAGTTTCTGCGAACGCTACGAACGGCTGGCGCCATTGCTGGCACCAGTCCAGGCGCGCAAGATCATTCCGTTGATGGAAGTCGCGGAGATCGGCGTCGACAACGCCCCCGAGCCGGCGTTGCCATCCAGCGCGCTGGGCGACGTGGTGCATGCGCGGCCACCGGGCTTTTGCACCGGCTGCCCCGAGCGCCCGATCTTCAGCGCGATGAAGCTGGTCGAGCGCGAACTCGGCGCGCACCATGTCAGCGCGGACATCGGCTGCCATCTCTTCTCGATCCTGCCGCCCTTCAACATCGGCAACACCACGATGGGCTACGGCCTGGGAGGCGCGGGCGCGTCGGCGCTGAATGCACCGGCCGGCAAGCGCGCCATTTCGATGATGGGCGACGGCGGTTTCTGGCACAACGGCCTCACCAGCGGGATCGCCAATGCGGTCTTCAACAAGAGCGACAACCTGACCGTCATCGTCGACAACAACTACACCTCTGCGACGGGCGGGCAGGACATCCTCTCGTCGCACGCCGTCAACAAGACGCGCAGCACCGGCCATGAGATCGAGCGTGCGGTGCGCGGCGTCGGCGTCGAGTGGGTCAAGACGTTGCGCCGCACCTACGACGTCGCCGGCATGCGCGACGCGCTGAGAGATGCGCTCACCACCACGACCAAAGGCCCGAAGGTCTTGATCGCGCAGTCGGAGTGCATGCTCAACAAGCAGCGCCGCGAAAAGCCGCTGGTGCGCAAGGCGATAGCCGATGGCAAGCGCATGGTGCGCGACAAGTTCGGCGTTGATTCGGACACCTGCACCGGTGACCACTCGTGCATCCGCCTGTCGGGCTGCCCGTCGCTGTCGATCAAGCCGAATCCCGATCCGTTGCGCACCGACCCGGTCGCGACCGTGCTCGAAACCTGCGTCGGCTGCGGCGTGTGCGGCGAGGTGTCGCATGCCGCCGTGCTGTGCCCATCGTTCTACAAGGCACAAGTGATCAGCAACCCGAACCGCTGGGACCGCATGCGCGAACGCGTGCGTGCCGGTGTGATCGGCTGGCTGCAACGCGGTGAAGCCAAGCGCCGTGAAGCGTATGCGTTCTAAGCGATGACTCAACCAATAAAGATCGCGATATTAGCCATGGGCGGCGAAGGCGGCGGCGTGCTGGCCGACTGGATCGTCGACATGGGCGAGGCCAACGGCTACGTCGCGCAGACGACTTCGGTGCCGGGCGTGGCGCAGCGCACCGGCGCGACCATCTACTACGTCGAGCTCTACCCGACCGCACAAGCTGAAGCGGACGGCGGCCGACCGGTGCTGGCGCTGATGCCGCTGCCCGGCGATGTCGACGTGGTGCTGGCGTCGGAATTGATGGAAGCCGGGCGCGCGGTGCAGCGCGGCCTCGTCACCAACGACCGCACCACGCTCATCGCATCCACGCACCGCGTCTATTCCATCGCCGAAAAGAGCGCGCTCGGTGATGGCCGGGTCGACAGTGCACAGTTGTTGGCGCACACGGCAAAGGCCGCGATGCGCTTCATCCGGTTCGACATGGCCCAGGCGGCAGAAGCGTCGGGCAGCGTCATCAGTGCCGTGCTCTTCGGCGCGCTGGCGGGGTCGGGCGTGCTGCCCTTCAGTCGCGCGCAGTTCGAATCGACCATCGAGCGCGGCGGCGTCGGCGTGAAGCCGAGTCTCAAGGCCTTTGGCGCTGCTTTTACCCGTGCGCAGGCGGGCGACGATGGCGAAGCGCCTGTTGAGGCCGTCGTTCCCACGCCCGTCCCGCAGCCGCGGCATCCGGCCGTGCGTGCACTGGTCGAACGCGTGCAGCGCGACTTCCCCGCGGCGGCGCACGACCTCCTGCTCGAAGGGGTGCGCCGGTCCATCGACTACCAGGACTTGAACTACGCCGGCTTGTACCTCGACCGGATGGCATCCATCGCTGCGCTGCCCGCAAGCGCCGGGCAACGGCTGCTGCGCGAGACCGCTCGCCATTTGGCGCTGTGGATGTCTTACGAAGACACCGCCCGTGTCGCCGCGTTGAAGACCCGCGCGACGCGTTTCCAGCGCGTGCGTGGCGAGGTCCGCGTGCAGTCGAATCAGGTGCTCGCCATCAACGAGTACATGCATCCGCGCATGCAGGAAATCTGCGAGACGCTGCCCGGCGGCCTCGGTCGCTGGCTCATGGCCTCCACGATGCCGAAGAGGTTGGTCGAGCGCTTCACGCAGCATGGCCGAGTGATCCAGACCAGCTCGCTGCACGGCTACCTGATGCTGCGCACCGTGGCCGGCATGAAACGCTGGCGCCGCTCGACCATGCGCTACGCCGAAGAAAACCGGCGCATCGAAGAGTGGCTGCAACGCATTGCCACTACTGCGCAGCGGAATCCGGAACTGGCTGTCGAAATCGCCCAGTGCCAGCGACTGGTCAAGGGCTACAGCGACACGCATGAACGCGGCATCCGCAACTACGACACCTTGATGCGCTCGGTCGAGCGTGCGGGTGCGATGCTGGCGCCTGCGACCTTGCGTGAGTTGCGCGATGCGGCGCTCGCAGACGAACATGGCCACAAGCTGCAGGCGGCGCTGATGCGGCATGCGCTAGGCTGAAGAGACACCACATGACCACTTCGGCAGTACCCACCGCCACGCTCGAGCTTCGCGTTGCCGAAGCGCGCGAACTCAATCCGCTGATCCGGCTGCTGCGTTTGCGGCGCGACGACGGCAGGGCATTGCCCGGCTTCGCTGCCGGCGCACACATCCGCGTGCAGGTGTCGTTGCCCGACGGCAAGACCGACTGGCGCCACTACTCGCTCATCAACTTCGCGACCGAGCGCAACGCTACCGTGGCCCCGGCGGAGTACGTGATCGCCGTACGCAAGGAGGCCGATGGCCGCGGCGGCTCGCGCTTCATGCACGAGCGACTGAAACAGGGCGACACGCTCGCCATCGAAGCACCGAAGAATGACTTTCCGCTGCACACCGGTCCGGGCGGTTCGGTGCTGGTGGCCGGCGGCATCGGTGTGACACCGCTCGCGACCATGGCCGCGCGCCGCCGGGCCGAGGGCGCAGAAGTTCGAATGCACTACGCCGGCCGCAGCCGCGACCACATGGCCTTCCTGCCTGAGCTGCAAGCGCTTCTGGGCGACGACCTGCATGTGCATGCCGACGCCGAAGCCGGTACGCCGCTGGACATCGAGGCGCTGCTGAACGACGTGCCGACCGGCGATCGTCTCTACGTTTGCGGCCCCAAGGTGATGCTCGACGCCGTGCTCGCCCATACGCAGGCGCGCGGCTGGGAACACGACCGCGTGCATTTCGAGCTCTTCACCGAAACCGTGATGGAGGAGGGGGATCAACCCTTCGAAGTCGAACTCGCGCAATCGGGCCAGCGCTTCACCGTCGCGGCCGACCAGACACTGCTCGACTGCCTGATCGACAACGGCTGCGACCCGATGTTCGACTGCAAGCGCGGCGAATGCGGCGTGTGCGTCGTGCAGGTGATCGAAGGGGAAATCGACCATCGCGACTACGTGCTGACCGCCCGCGAGAAGGCGCAGGGAGATGTCATGCAGATGTGCATCTCGCGCGCCAAGGGTGCGCGCCTGGTGATCGATCTTTGAAGGAGTGATGCGAGCCATGCAGACTTCAACACGACACGCGACCTCGTACCGCGACAACCCCGACGCCATCCGCGCGCTGGTGCGCAACGACCAGGTGCATCGCGACCTCTACACCAGCCAGGAATTGTTCGAACTGGAGCAGGAGCACTTTTTCGCCAACACCTGGAACTACGTGGGCCACGAGAGCCAGTTGCCCAAGTCGGGCGACTGGATCACCAACGAAATCGCCGGCCGGCCGTTGATCGTCGTGCGCCACACCGACGGCAGCGTGCGCGCCATGATGAACCGCTGCGCCCACAAAGGCTCGCGATTGGTGAGCGCGTCGTGCGGCAACACCGGCAAGTTTTTCCGCTGCCCGTACCACGCCTGGACCTTCAAGACAGACGGCGCCTTGCTCGCCATCCCGCTGAAGGCCGGTTATGAAAATACGGCCCTGCACGAGTGCGAATCGGCCAGGGGCCTCACCACGCTGAAGCATGTGCGCACGCATCGCGGCTTCATCTTCGTGAAGATCAACGATGCCGGGCCGGACTTCGACGAATACTTCGGCGACTCGCTGAGTTCCATCGACAACATGGCCGACCGCTCGCCCGAAGGTGAGCTGGAAATAGCGGGCGGGTGCCTGCGCTTCATGCACCAGTGCAACTGGAAGATGTTCGTCGAGAACCTCAACGACACGATGCATCCGATGGTCGCGCACGAGTCTTCGGCCGGCACCGCCAAGCGCATGTGGGCCGACCAGCCTGCCGACGCGCCCAAGCCCATGGCCGTCGAGCAATTCGTGCCCTTCATGTCGGACTACAAGTTCTTCGACGACATGGGTATCCGCACCTACGACAACGGCCACAGCTTCACGGGCGTGCACTTCAGCATCCACAGCAAGTACGCGGCGATTTCCGAGTACGACGATGCGATGAAGGCGCGCTACGGCGCAGAAAAGACCGCGCAGATCCTCGGCATGGCGCGGCACAACACCGTGTACTACCCGAACCTCACGATCAAGGGCGCGATCCAGTCGATACGGGTGATCAAGCCGATCGCCGTCGACAAGACGCTGGTGGAAAGCTGGACCTTTCGCCTCAAAGGTGCGCCGCCCGAGCTGCTGCAACGCACCACGATGTACAACCGCCTCATCAACTCGCCGTTTTCCGTCGTCGGGCATGACGACCTTCAGGCCTATCGCGGGATGCAAGCCGGCCTGCATGCCAGTGGCAACGAGTGGGTCAGCCTGCATCGCGGCTACGACGCGTCGGAGTTGAAGGGCGGCGAGATCACCACGGGTGGCACGAGTGAATTGCCGATGCGCAACCAGTACAGAAGCTGGGTAGAACGTATGACGGAGACCATGTAATGGCCAACGAGACTGAAATCACTCGCCAGGACCTGATCGACTTCGTCGTGAACGAAGCGCATCTGCTCGACACGCGTCGCTACGAAGAGTGGAACGCGCTCTTCACCGACGACGCGTTCTACTGGGTGCCGCTGGCGCCCGACCAGGAAGACGGCATCAACCACACCTCGCACATGTACGAAGACAAGCTGTTGCGAGACCTGCGCATCGAGCGCCTCAAGAGTCCGCGCGCGTTCTCGCAACAGCCGCGCAGCCGCTGCCATCACTTGCTTCAGGTGCCGGTGGTCGAGCAGTTCGATCCAGAAGCCGCTCGCTTCGTGGTGCGCACTGCGTTCCATTACACCGAGTCGCAGGGCGACGAGCTTCAGTTCTACGTCGGCACCTTCTTTCATCATCTGACCGTGCACGAAGGCGCCTTGCGCATCACGCAGAAGCGCGTCAACCTGCTCAACTGCGACGCGGCATTGCCGGCGGTGCAGCTCTTCATATGAGCACGGTGTGACGAGCAAGCTATGACTAGCACGGTTCACGATGTCTTTTCGGCGACGGCGGCACGCACGCCCGGTGCGGCGTTCCTGTTCACCGAGTCGGTCACAGCAGAGGCCTATGGCATCGAGGCCGGTGCGATCACATGGGGCAAAGCCGCCGCAGAAGTCGAGCGTCTGCGTACGGCCTATGCCGCAGCCGGCTACGGCCACGGTCATCGCATCGGCTTGCTGCTGGAGAACCGACCCGCCTTCCTGTTCCATTGGTTCGCGCTCAATGCCTTGGGTGCGAGCGTGGTGCCCATCAACGCCGACATGCGCTCGGCCGAGCTGAGCTACCTGATCGGCCACAGCGAGATCGGCCTCGCCGTGACGCTGCCCGAACGTGCCGCAGACCTGCAGGCCGCCGCCGCACTGGCCGACGTGGCCTTCGAGACGATGGGCCCCGACGACGGGATGCCCACCGCCAAAACCGCCGCACCGCGTGCTGCCGAGCCGATCGGCGCCGACACCGAGTGCGCGCTGCTCTACACCTCGGGTACCACCGGTCGCCCCAAGGGCTGCATCCTGAGCAACGCCTACTTCGTGAATGCGGGCGAGTGGTACGCCGCGCTCGACGGCGTCTGCAGCGTACGCCGCGACACCGAACGCGTGATGACGCCGCTGCCGCTGACGCACATGAACGCGATGGCCTGCTCCACGATGGTGGTGCTGGTCGCAGGCGGTTGCCTGGTGCAACTAGACCGCTTCCATCCAAAAAGCTGGCTTCAAAGCGCATGCGAGAGTGGTGCGACCATCGTCCATTATCTCGGCGTGATGCCCGCGATGCTGCTGTCGGCGCCGCCATCGCCCGCCGACCGTGACCACGCGATCCGTTGGGGTTTCGGCGCCGGTGTCGACCGCAAGAACCACGCACCGTTCGAAGTGCGCTTCGGCTTCCCGCTGGTCGAGGCATGGGCCATGACCGAGACCGGCGTCGCCGCCTGCATCATGGCCCACCGCGAGCCGCGACTCGTCGGCGAAAGCTGCTTCGGCCGACAAGAGTCGTTCGTCGAAATCAAGCTCGTGGACGACCAGGGCAACGACGCCGCGGTCGGCACCCCAGGCGAACTGCTTGTCCGCTCGTCCGGCGCCGATCCGCACCGCGCCTTCTTCTCCGGCTACCTCAAAGACGAAGCAGCCACCAATGAAGCATGGGCCGACGGCTGGTTTCACACCGGCGACCTGGTTCGGCGCGATGCAGAAGGCAACTTCTTCTTCGTCGACCGCAAGAAGAACGTGATCCGTCGCAGCGGCGAGAACATCTCGGCCGTCGAGGTTGAGAGCGTGCTCAACCAGCACCCCGCCGTCAAATCCTCCGCCGTCGCAGCGACCCCCGACGCCGTACGTGGAGACGAAGTGCTCGCCTGCATCGTGTTGCGACAAGACGCCGACCAGACCGCCAAACAACAGATTGCCGAGAGCATCGTCGACCATGCCTTGGCCCAACTCGCGTACTACAAGGCACCGGGCTACATCGCCTTCATCGACGCCTTGCCACTCACGCCGTCACAGAAGATTCAGCGGGGGGAACTGCGGGCTTTGGCTCTGACCTTGCCGTCTCAAGCGAACTGCATCGATACACGTTCGATGAAGAAGCGGCAGGGCTGAATGAACATGCATTCGTTTATTCGCTGCGTCGTTGTACTGAGGCGGCACTACACAGCCTCACCCGTGCCGAGGGCGCTGGGTGGTCCCCGCAGCGAAGTAAAGGAGGAGGCGAAGCCGATGGACATGAGCGGAGGGGACTACCCAGTGGCCTCGGCACGAGCCAACGAATGCACCCGAGCCCGGACCTACTGAAATGGCAATAACAAAAAAACGCCGTCAGTCCTACGAAGGCGTAGCCGTGGCCGTCCCCGTCACGGTCCCCTACGAGCGCTACTCCACCCGCACCGCCCACTGGTTCCTGGGCCGCGCAGTCGATGCATTGGTCCAGTCCAGTGGCATCAAGAAAGAACAGATCGACGGTTTCTGCGTCAGCAGCTTTTCATTGGCGCCGGACACCGCTGTCGGCCTCACCCAGCACCTCGGCCTCTCGCCGCGTTGGCTCGACCACGTGCCCACAGGCGGCGCATCCGGCGTGATGTGCCTGCGTCGCGCCGCCCGAGCCGTGCAGTCCGGCGATGCCGACATCGTGGCCTGCGTGGCCGGCGACACCAACCATGTCGATTCCTTCCGCCAGACCCTCGGCGCCTTCAGCAACTTCTCGCGCGACGCGACCTATCCGTATGGCGCGGGCGGCCCCAACTCGGTGTTCGCCTTCATCACCGCCAACTACATGCGCACCTTCGGCGCCACGCGCGAAGACTTCGGCCGCATCGCCGTCGACCAGCGAACCAACGCGCTGAAGAACCCGCATGCGATGTTCAAGAAGCCGCTCACGCTCGAGGCTTACATGGCGGCGCGCCCGATCTCCGACCCGATCCATCTGTTCGACTGCGTCATGCCCTGTGCCGGCGGCGAAGCATTCCTCGTCATGAGCGAGGAGCGGGCACGCGACCTGGGCCTGCCGCACGCGCTGGTGCACGGCGCCATCGAGCGCCACAACGCGTATGCCGACGATCCGATCATGGTGCGCGGCGGCTGGCGCATGGACCGCGACGATCTCTATGCGCAGGCCGCGGTGAAACCATCGGACATCGACTTCGTGCAGACCTACGACGACTACCCGGTGATCGTGATGATGCAGTTCGAGGACCTCGGGTTTTGCGAGAAGGGCGAGGGCCCTACCTTCACGCGCGCGAACACGATGACGCACGACGGCAGCTTTCCCAACAACACCAGCGGCGGGCAACTGTCGGCCGGCCAGGCCGGCGCGGCCGGTGGGTTTCTCGGCATGACAGAGGCGATTCGTCAGCTCACCGGCGACGCGGGCGACCGTGCCGTGTCCGATGCGCAGTGGGGCCTGGTGGCGGGCTTCGGCATGGTCACCTACGACCGGTGCCTGTGCACCGGTGCCGTGATCCTCGGGCGTGGGGAAGGCCGCTCATGACGATGCCCTTCATCCACCCGCCGCGCAAGAACCCGGTGCTGCGCACGCGGCAGATGAACCTGCCGCCGTGGGCACGCGGCCGCGTCGCGCTCGGCATCACGGCCGCAGCCGCAGAGGGCCGGTTCGAACTGCAGGTCTGCGACGACTGCGCAACGGTGCAATACCCGCCGCGCGAGGTCTGCCACAAGTGCCTGTCGGTCAGCCTGCGCTGGCGCGAACAAAGCGGGGAAGGCGCGCTGCTCGCCACCACCACGCTGCACCACAGCAACGACCTGTACTTCCGCGAGCGGCTGCCCTGGCGGCTGGGCCTGGTGCATCTCGATGCCGGTCCGACGCTGATGGTTCACCTGCACGGTGAAGTCGCAGAAGTTGGCGAGAGCGGCGACAGGGACAAAGCCTCGACCCGCGTGCGCGTGGGCGCCCGACTCGACCGCGCGGGGCAGGCCGTGCTCATTGGTTTTCCGAATGAAGGAAGTGCTCATATGGCCGACGACAAGATGCTGCGAGAAATGACCAGCGACCCCAAGTTCCGCAAGGTGCTGGTGACCGACGGCAAGACCGAAGTCGGCCAGGCGCTGGTGCGCGCGCTGGTCAACGCCGGTGCCGACGTCGTCTGGGTCGGTCATGCCGAGCCGTGGAAGAAGCTGGGCGGGCTGGACGACATCTCCGCGCTGCCGCAAGTCACGCTGGTGCCGCTCGACCTGACCAACGGCCGTGCCGTGACCGAGCTTGCCGCAGAGATCGGCGGCAAGGTCGACATCGTGATCAATAACGCCGAGGTGCATCGCGCCTTCGGCATCGGTGCACGCCGCGGTACCGACGCGGCCAAGGCCGAGATGGACATCAACTACTTCGGCCTGCTGCGGCTGGCGCAGGAGTTCGGCCCGGCGCTCAAGGGGCGCGCGGCCGACGGGCAGACCGGTGCGACCGCGTGGGTCAACCTGCTGTCGGTCTATGCGCTCAGCAACTTTCCGCCGCACGGCACCTTCAGCGCTTCGAAGGCGGCGGCCCTGTCGCTGTCGCAGTGCCTGCGCGCCGAGATGCGGCCGGCCGGCATTCGCGTGATCAACGTGTTCCCCGGTCCGATCGACGACGACTGGAACCAGCAGATGCCCGCACCCAAGCTGGCCCCCGACACGCTGGCCAACGCCATCGTGAAAGCGCTGCGCGATGGTGTGGAAGACATTTACCCCGGCGACGTCGCGCAAGAGTGGCTCGAACGCTGGCGCGACAACCCCAAGATCCTCGAGCGCGAGCTGGCCGCGGGCGGCAGCTGAAAGCAGGAGCAGAGCCAACATGACAAGCACGACCGAACTGATGTCCGCCGCCGAAATTCTTGGCAGCCTGGTGAGCGCGATGAGCACCGGCCGTATCCGCGTGATCGACCTCACGCAGACGCTCACACCCGAGTTTCCGCAGATCGCGCTGCCGCCCGAAATGGGCCAGTGCTGGCCCTTTCGCATCGAGGAAGTGTCCAAGTACGACGAGCGCGGCCCGGCCTGGTACTGGAACAACTTTTCTTGCGGCGAGCACACCGGCACGCACTTCGATGCACCGATCCACTGGATCTCCGGGCGCGACCTGCCCAACAACTCGGTCGACACGATTCCGGTGCAGAACTTCGTTGCACCCGCCTGCGTGATCGACTGCTCGACCGACGTGCAGTCGAACGACGACTACCTGTTGAGCGTCGCCGACATCGAGCGCTACGAAGCCGCACACGGCCGCATTCCAAAGGGCGCGTGGGTGCTGATGCGCACCGACTGGTCCAAGCGGGCCGACCCCGAGGCCTACCAGAACTTCGACGAAACCGGCCAGCACACACCCGGCCCGAGCACCGAAGCCGTGCGCTTCCTCGTGGAGCAGCGCGACGTGCTGGGCTTCGGCTCGGAAGCCATCGGCACCGATGCCGGGCAGGGCTACCACCTGCGTCCACCGTACCCGTGCCACCACTACATGCACGGAGCCGGGCGCTACGGTCTGCAGTGCCTTTGCAACCTCGACCTGTTGCCGCCGGCCGGCGCGGTGCTGATCTGTCCGCCGCTCAAGATCGAGAAGGGCAGCGGCAGTCCGCTGCGCGTGCTCGCCTTGATTGGGGTTGGCTCGTGAGCGCAGCGCCGTGCAAGGTCGCCGCAGTCACCGGCGGCAGCGCCGGCATCGGCCAGGCGATCTGCGAAGACCTGCTGGGCAAGGGCTACGAGGTGGTGTCGCTGTCGCGCCGCAAGGCGAGCATCGACCATCCGCGCATGCACAGCATCGAGGTCGACTTGGGCGACAGGGCTGCAACCGCCGAGGCCGCGGCCGAACTCGTGCGCTGCTTCGAAGTCGATACGGTGGTCCACAACGCCGGTGTGATTCGCCCTGCGTTGCTCGCGGACGTCGACCTCTCCGATCTGGATGCCCTGACTGAATTGCACCTCGGTTGTGCCATCCAGCTGGTGCAGGCCGCGCTGCCGCGCATGCGTGAACAGCACTTCGGCCGCGTCGTCCTGATGTCGTCGCGCGCCGCGGTCGGCCTCGCGACCCGCACTGCGTATTCGGCGACCAAGGCCGGCATGCTGGGCATGGCGCGCACCTGGGCGCTCGAACTCGCGGCCGACGGCATCACGGTGAACGTGGTGGCGCCGGGCCCGATTCGCACCGACATGTTCTACGACGTGGTGGAAGAGGGCAGCGACAAGGAGCGCGCACTGGCCGCGTCGGTGCCTGTCAAGCGGTTGGGCGAGTCGGCCGACGTCGCGCGGGCCGTGAGTTTCTTCGTCGACCCGGCCAATGGATTCGTCACCGGCCAGGTGCTGTACGTTTGCGGCGGCACCAGTGTCGGCAGCCTCGCCTTGTGATGTCTACAGAGACATTTACCGTGCCTTCGACTTCGACTTTTCTTTCGAGCAACGCACGTTGCACCGTTTCTTGCTCTGTTCAGTTTCTTCTCAACCTGGAGTTCTTTTCCATGCCCAGCAAACCTCTCAAGTCACACAAGTCCCTGACGGCGCTCGCCCTCTTCGCGGCCATCGCAACGTTCGCGGCGCCCGTGCTGGCGCAGGTGAAGATCGGCGTCGTGACATCTTCGACCGGACCGACCGCGCTGGTCGGTATTTCGCAAAAGAACACGGTGCCGCTGCTGCCGACCAAGATCGGTGACCTCACCGTCGAGTACATCTCGCGTGACGACGCCAGCGACTCCACCAATTCGGTGACCGAGATCAAGAAGCTCATCAGCGAGTCGAACATCGACGCGCTCATCGGCCCGAGCGGTTCGCCCAACGCGATGGGCGTGATCCAGTTCATCGCCGACGCCGGCGTGCCGATGCTGGCGCCGGTCGGTACGGCGGCGGTGGTGCTGCCGATGACCGATGCCAAGAGGTGGGTCTTCAAGACCACGCAGAACGACGACATCATCGCCAAGGCGCTGGTCGGCCAGATGGTCAAGATGAAAATCAAGACCCTCGGCGTCATCGCGCTCAACGACCCGTACGGTGAGAACTGGGTCAAGGTGATGGGCGAACTCGCTGCCAAGAACGACATCAAGATCGTCGCGACCGAACGCTTCCTGCGCACCGACACCTCCGTCACCGCGCAGAGCCTGAAGGTGCTCGCCGCTGCCCCGGATGCGGTGCTGATCGCCGCCGCCGGTGGCCCGACGGTGCTGCCGCAGACCACGCTGTTCGACCAGGGCTACAAGGGCCAGATCTTCCAGACGCACGGCGCTGCGCTGCCCGACTTCTTGCGCCTCGGCGGCAAGAAGGTCGAAGGCACGATCCTGGCCGCCAGCCTGATGCTGGTGCTGCCCGAGATCGCCGACAGCAACCCGTCCAAGAAGATGGCCATCGACTACATCGCGGCCTACGAAAAGCTCAACGGCAGCAAGCCCGCCACCTTTGGCGCCAACGTCTACGACGCCGGCCTGCTGCTGCAAAAGGCGATACCTATCGCTGGGCAGAAAGCCAAGCCCGGCACCAAGGAGTTCCGTGCCGCACTGCGCGACGCGCTGGAGCAGACCAAGGAGCTGGTCGCGACGCAGGGCGTGTACACGATGACGGCGGCCGATCACAGCGGCTTCGACGATCGCGGCCGCGAGCTGATCACTGTCAAGGATGGCAACTGGAAGCTGCTGAAGTAAGCAGCGCAGGCGAAGAAAGAGCGAAGCGCGTCACCGCATGAATCTCCAGATTGCAGTTCTCCTGGGCCAGGACGGCATCACCAACGGCGCCATCTATGCGCTGCTGGCCTTGTCGATCGTGCTGGTCTTCACCGTGACGCGCGTGCTTCTGATTCCGCAAGGCGAGTTCGTCGCCTATGGAGCGTTGACGATGGCGGCCATTCAGGCTGGCCAGCCCAGCGCGGTGGCGTGGCTGGTGACGCTGCTGTTCGCGGCTTCGGCCGCGGTCGACGTGGCGCTGCTGCTGATGCGCAGCGAGCGCGCCGTGCCGCTGCGCTGGATGTTCGCGGGCAAGCTACTCTATCCGTTGCTGATGCTGCTGGCGGTCTACAAGCTTCCGCTCGCCACGATGGCGATGCCGCTGCAGATCGCGTTGACCTTGGCCTTGCTGGTGCCGCTTGGCCCGCTGCTGTATCGGCTGGTGTTCCAGCCGATCGCCGATGCGCCAGCGCTGGTGCTGCTGATCGTGTCGATCGCGCTGCATGTGTCGATGGTCGGTGTCGGCCTGCTCGTCTTCGGGCCGGGCGGTGCGAGCACCACGCCGCTGGTCGACGCGATCATCGAGGTCGGTGGCGTCCGCATCAAGGCGCAGACGCTGTGCGTGATCGCGGTCGCGCTGTTGCTGATCGGCGCGCTCTACCTGATGTTCGGCCGCACCTTGTATGGCAAGGCGCTGCGCGCCGCGGCGATGAACCGCATGGGCGCGCGGCTCATGGGCATCTCGCCGGTGTTCGCCGGCAAGGCCACTTTTTCCCTGGCCGCGCTGATCGGCGCAATGTCGGGCGTGCTCATCGCGCCGATGACCACCATCTACTACGACTCGGGCTTCATCATCAGCCTGAAGGGCTTCATCGGCTCGATCATCGGTGGGCTCGTGAGCTATCCGATCGCGGCCATCGGTGCAGTGGTCGTCGGGCTGATCGAAGCTTTCTCGGCCTTCTATGCCAGCACCTACAAGGAGATCATCGTCTTCACGCTGATCATCCCGGTGCTGCTGTGGCTGTCGCTCACCAGCAAGCATGTGGAGGACGAGGAATGAGCGCCAAAAGCTCATTCATCGGACTCGGCATTTTCGTGCTGCTGCTCGTCGTCGCGCCGCTGGTGGTGCCGCCGTTCTATGTCACGCAGCTCAACTACATCGGCCTCTACGGGTTGGTCGCGTTGGGTCTCTTGCTGCTGACCGGCGTCGGCGGCCTCACCAGCTTCGGGCAGGCCGCGTTCGTCGGTATTGGCGCCTACACGACGGCTGCGCTCTCGACCGGCGTGATCCCGGTGCCGGAGATGTTCACCTGGGCCCAGCACTCGCCGTGGATCGCGCTGGTCGCCGGCCTGTTGCTGACGCTGGCGGTCGCGCTGGTGCTGGGCGCGCTCACACTGAGGCTGTCGGGCCACTACCTGCCGCTCGGCACCATCGCATGGGGCCTGAGCCTCTACTACCTGTTCGGCACCTTCGATCGACTGGGCGGACAAACCGGCCTGCCGGGCATCCCGCCGATCTCGCTGTTCGGGGTCAAGCTGGAAAGCGCCAACCAGATGTACTACCTCATCTGGGCCTTCGTGCTGGTGGCGGCGCTGACCACGCAGAACCTGCTCGACTCGCGCCAGGGCCGCGCCATTCGTGCGCTCAAGGGGGGAGTGGTGATGGCCGAGGCGATGGGCGTGGACACGGCGCGCTCGCGCATGGTGATCTTCGTCATCGCCGCGTTGCAAGCTTGTGCGTCGGGCTGGCTGTATGCGCACCTGCAACGCTTCGTCAATCCGTCGCCATTCAGCCTGCAGTACGGCATCGACTACCTGTTCATGGCGGTGGTGGGTGGCGCCGGGCAGGTGTGGGGCGCGTTCCTCGGAGCCGGCGTCATCATCGTGTCGAAGCAATGGCTGCAGGACATCTTGCCGAGCCTTCTGGGCCGCAGCGGCAACTTCGAGATGATCGTCTTCGGCGCGCTGCTGATCCTGCTGCTGCAGCGTTCGCGATCGGGACTCTGGGGTCTGGTCACACGCTGCATGACGAAGCTGCTGCCCAAGTCGAAAGCCGGGCGCACACGCAGCGTGTCGCTGACGGCCGAGCCGCTGCCGCGCCGGCCGATGCCACCCCGTGGCGAGGTCGTGCTCCAGGCCAGGGCGGTCACGCGTCGCTTCGGCGGACTCATCGCCAACGACGCCATGGACCTTACGGTGCATGCCGGCGAAATCCTCGCGCTCATCGGCCCCAACGGCGCGGGCAAGAGCACGATGTTCAACCAGCTGTCGGGCGTGGACACGCCGACGTCGGGCCAGGTCATGTTTCGCGGACAGTCGATCGCCGGCCGCGGCTCGCGTGCCATCGCCAAGCTGGGCCTGAGCCGCAGCTTTCAGCATGTGCGGTTGATGACGGAGATGAGCGTGCTGGAAAACGTGGCCATCGGTGCGCACCTTCGCGGCAAGCGCGGCGTGCTGGCGGCGGCGTGGCGGCTCGACCGAACCGAAGAGGCGCGCCTGATGGCCGAGGCTGCGCACCAAGTCGAGCGTGTCGGCTTGAAGGACCACATGTTCGACGAGGCAGGTTCGCTCGCCTTGGGCCAGCAGCGCACGCTGGAGATTGCCCGCGCACTCGCCAGCGACCCGAGCCTGCTGTTGCTCGACGAGCCCGCCGCCGGCCTGCGCCATCGCGAGAAGGAAGCGCTGGGCGACTTGCTGCGCAAGCTGCGCGGGGAGGGCATGGCGATCCTGCTGGTCGAGCACGACATGGACTTCGTGATGGGCTTGGTCGATCGCGTGGTGGTGATGGACTTCGGCCAGAAGATCGCAGAGGGCTTGCCCGACGAGGTGCAGAAGAATCCGGCGGTGCTCGAGGCTTACCTGGGCGGGGTCGAAGCATGACAGCCAACGTGCTCCAAGTGCGCGACCTGACCGTCTCTTACGGCAAGGTCGATGCACTGGTCAAAGCCAACATCGAGGTCGACACCGGCCGCATCGTGACGGTGATCGGCCCCAACGGCGCCGGTAAGACCACGCTGCTTTCTGCCGTGATGGGCGTGCTGCCGTCGCGCGGCGAGATCGTGCTCGACGGCACCGTGCACCACTCTCCGCAGGTCGAGCAGATGGTGCGCGCCGGCATGACGCTGGTGCCTGAAAAGCGCGAGCTCTTCGCCGGCATGAGCGTCCAGGACAACCTCGCGCTGGGCGCTTTCGACCGGCATCGCCGTGGCCTGCGCGACAGTGCGGAAACGCTGACGGAAATCTACGGTCTGTTCCCGCGCCTGCAGGAGCGGCGAGAACAGCTGGCCGGCACGCTGTCGGGCGGCGAGCGCCAGATGCTCGCGATCGGCCGCGCCCTCATGGCCAAACCACGACTGCTGATGCTGGACGAGCCCAGCCTCGGCCTCGCGCCGCTGATCGTGCGCGAGATTTTTCGCATCATCGCGGCGCTGCGTGGGCGCGGTGTCTCGATCCTGTTGGTGGAGCAGAACGCACGTGCCGCGCTGCAGGTCGCCGACTACGCCTATGTGCTGGAAACCGGCGCCATCAGCATGCACGGCCCGGCCGCCGAACTGGCGCAAGACCCGCGTGTCGTCGAGGCCTACCTTGGCCTCGCCGGCAAGCACCAGGACCAGCTTTCCCGATGAAAGCGCCGTACTGACATCCATGCTTCGAATTCGACGCCACGACACGCCGATATTGTTGACACCTCAATGTTTCGAACTTCATATTCATCTGAAAGGGCACCCATGACACCGTTCAAAAGCATGACCCGCACTGCCGTCGCACTCGGCATCGCCATGGGACTCTCGGCCGCCGCGATGGCCGCCGACCTCAGGATCGGCTTCATCAGTTCGCTCTCCGGCCCGGTGTCCGCACTCGGCATCCCGTATGAAAAAGGCATCCGCGCTGCCATCGCCGAAAGTCCGATGCTGGCCGGCCACAAGGTCGAACTCATCGTGCTCGACGATGCATCGGACCCGACGACGGCCGGCCGCAACGCGCGCAAGCTGGTGGTCGAAGACAAGGTCGACGTGCTCATCGGCACCTCCGGCGTGCCCGGTGCCATGGCCATCGCCGCGGTCGCGAAAGAACTCAACGTGCCGCTGATCTCACCGACCCCGGTCACGATCGCCGGTGGCGCCGACACCTGGACTGTGACGGTGTCGCAATCTTTCCCGCTGATGGTCTCGGCGGTGGTCGAGCGCATGCAGAAGGCAGGCGTGAAAACGGTTGCATACATCGGTTTTTCCGACGCGCTCGGTGACCTGGCCTACGACTCGCTGAAGATGAGCACCGACGCCGCCGGCATCAAGATCGTCGCCAACGAACGCTATGCGCGCGCCGACGCATCGGTCACCGGCCAGATCCTCAAGATCACCGCGCTGCGCCCCGACGCGGTGTTCGCCGGCAACTCCGGCACCCCCGGCGCGCTGCCGTACCTGGCACTCGCAGAGCGCGGCTATAAAGGTCAGCTCTACGGCACCCACGGCCTCATCAACGCCGACTTCGTGCGGGTGGGTGGCGCCTCCATAGAACGTCTGCAAGTGCCGAGCGGCCCCGTGCTGGTGGCCGACCAGATCGCCGCCGACAACCCGATTCGTGCCGTGTCGATGAACTTCCGCGCCGCCTACCAAAAGGTCAACGGCGCGCCACCCAACGACGCCTTTTCGTCGTACACCTACGACTCGTACCTGCTGCTCGGCGATGCAACCAAGCGCACCAAGGGCGAGCCGGGCACACCGGCTTACCGCACGGCATTGCGCGACGCGATCATGAGCACCAAGGAGCTGGTCGGCACGCATGGTGTCTACAACTTCAAGCCGGACGACCGGTACGGCTCCGACAAGCGAGGCGTGGTCATGGTCAAGATGGAGAAGGGTCAGTGGAAGCTGGCTCCTTGAGATGAAGACCGGCGCTCGTTCTCGTTGTTTGGTGGTGCGCTTGTTGCGCACGGGGTGGGATCACGCCGGCGGCGTACTCCCCTCCGCGAATGTCCCCCGGCCTTCGGCCTCCTCCTTTATTTCGCTGCGGGTAGCACACCATCGACGCGATCTCGTAGCGCCCGTATCGGTGGCCTCGGCACGAGCCAACGAATGCACCCGCACCCAGTTCCGGAGCCACTGACATGTCGAACTACCGCGACAACCCCCAAGCCATAGCTGCGTTAGTCGAACAAGACCGTGTCCACCGCGACCTCTACCTGAGCGACGAGCTGTTCGCACTGGAGCAAGAGCGGCTGTTCGCGAACACATGGCTCTACGCCGGCCACACGAGTCAAGTACCGAACACCGGTGACTACTGGGCCCTGGAACTCGCTGGCAAACCGGTCATGCTGGTCCGCCAACCCGATGGCCTTGTCCGTGTCTTCTACAACCGCTGCGCCCACAAAGGCAGCCGCCTCGTCACCGACGAACACGGCAACACCGGCAAGTTCTTTCGCTGCCCGTATCACGCCTGGACCTACAAGCTCGATGGCGCACCGCTCGGCATGCCGCTGAAGAGCGGTTACGAAGGCACGCGCCTGACCGAGTGCGAATCCGGCCAGGGCCTGGTCGAAGTCAGGAACACCGTGGTCTACCGCGACTTCGTCTTCGTGCGAATGGCCGACGAGGGCATCGACTTCGACAGCTTCTTCGGCGACGTCAAGCAGGCCATCGACAACATGGTCGACCGCTCCCCCGAGGGCAAACTGACCGTCGGCGGCGGCGTGTTGCGCAGCATCATCCATTGCAACTGGAAGATGTACCTGGAGAACATCAACGACACCGTGCATCCGATGTCGACGCACGAGTCGGCGACACAGGCTGCGAAGTCGGTCTGGGCGACGCACGATGCCGACGAGCCCAAGCCGATGGCGATGGAACAGATCCTGCCGTTCGGTGCCGGCTACGATTTCTTCGACAAGATGGGCGGCCGTGTGTTCGCCAACGGCCACAGCATCCTGGGCGTCAACTTCAGCATTCACTCGGGCTATGCGCAGCTGCCGCAATACGAAGCGGCGATGCGTGCGGCGCATGGCGAACAGCGCGCTGCCGACATCCTGGAGCGATCGCCGCAGAACTCGGTTTTCTATCCGAGCCTGTCGGTCAAGGGCTCGCCGCAAGCCATCCGCGTGATCCGGCCACTGGCCGCGAATCGCACGTTGATCGAAGCCTGGAGCTTCCGTGCCGCAGGCGCACCCGAGGTGTTGTTTCAGCGCGCGATGACCTACAACCGGCTCGTCTTCTCGCCCATGTCTGTCGTCGCGCACGACGACGTGCACCTGTTCGAAAGCATGCAGCGCGGCCTTGCGGCCAACGGCAACGACTGGGTCAGCCTGCACCGCAATTTCGACGCGGCCGAGATCGGGCAAGGCACCGTCACGACCAACGGCACCAATGAGCTTTTGATGCGCAACCAGTTCCGCGCATGGGCCCGCTACATGGCATCCGCATCCGAAACGTCCACCTGAAATCCCCTTTCCATTTTTCAATCCAACCCAAGAGGAGTGACACCATGAAGCACCTGATCCCGACCCTGACACGCGGCGCGCTCACAGCGGCACTGGCCGTCGGCTTTGCGATGACCGCGCTGGCGGCCGACCTCAAGGTCGGACTCAGCACCTCGCTGTCTGGCCCCAACTCCTCCATCGGCATTCCCTATGCCAAGGGCATGCAGGCCGCGCTGGCCTACAGGGGAGAACTCAACGGCGTGAAGATCCAGCTGGTCGTGCTGGACGACGGCTCCGACCCGACGGCGGCAGGCCGCAATGCGCGCAAGCTGGTGGAAGAAGAAAAGGTCGACGTGCTGATGGGCACCTCGGGCGCGCCGTCGGCCGTGGCCATCGCCCAGGTCGGCCGCGACAGCAAGACGCCGATGATCGCGCTCACGCCGATCTCGTGGGACCCGATCGAGAACCCGTGGGCCGTGACCGTGGCGCAGCCGACCCAGCTGATGGTCGATGCCGTGGTCGAGCGCATGAAGCGCAACGGCGTGAAGACGGTCGGCTACATCGGCTTCTCGGACGTCTGGGGCGACCTCGTGTACGACGCGCTGATGAAGGCCGCACCGGCTGCCGGCATCAAAGTACTCAGCAACGAGCGCTATGCGCGGGCCGACTCGTCGGTGACCGGGCAGGTGCTGAAGATCGTCGCCATGCGTCCCGACGCGGTCATGACCGGCGGCGCCGGCACGCCTGGCGCCTTGCCCTATCTGGCGCTGGCCGAGCGCGGCTTCAAGGGCGGCGTGTACGGCCAGCATGGCCTGATCAACCCGGACTTCGTGCGGGTGGCCGGTGCTTCGGCGCAGGGCTCGCTGATGCCGACCGGCCCGGTGATCGTGGCCGAACAATTGCCTGACAGCGCCCCGACGAAGAAGATCGCGCTCGAGTTCCGCGCGGTGTACCAGAAGGTCAACAACGCGCCCACCACCGATGCGTTCTCGGCCTATTCGTTCGACGCGTGGCTGGTGTTCCTCGACGCGGCCGCGCGCGCCATGCCCAAGGCCGCCCCGGGCACGCCGGAATTCCGCGTGGCCCTGCGCGATGCAATTCTCAGCAGCAAGGAAATCGTCGGTACGCACGGCGTCTACAACTTCAAGCCCGGCGCGCTCTACGGCGTGGACGAGCGCGCTCGCGTGATCGTCAAGCTGGACAACGGCCAGTGGAAGCTGGCCCCTTGAGCGGACGCGGCGAACTCGGCAAAGCACGAGCGATGCAGACGCAAAGGATGACCCGATGACCTGGGACGTCGCGCTCATCCTGGCGATGGACGGGCTGGCCAACGGCTCGGTCTACCTGCTCGCGGGCCTGGGCCTGGTGCTGATCTTTTCGGTCACGCGCGTGGTCTTCGTGCCCTTCGGCGACGTGACCGCGTTCGCGGCGCTCACGCTCGCCGCTTTCCAGACCGGCCGCGTGCCGCCGACCATCGGCCTCGTGGCGGTGCTGGCCGTGCTGGCGACGGCCACTGAACTCGGCAGCCTGTGGCGCCGCGGCGAAGTGGCACGCATGCCCAAGGCGTTGCTCGCTTGGGGTGTGCTGCCTCTCGTGCCGTGCCTGCTGGCCTGGCTGGCGGCACGGGCGGGCATGCCGGCCCTGGTGCAGATCGCCGCGACGCTGCTGCTCATCGTGCCGATCACGCCGCTGCTGGCGCGCGTGGTTTACCAGCCGATCGCCGATGCGTCTGTGCTGGTGCTGCTGATCGTCTCGCTCGCATTGCACTTCCTTCTGTCGGGACTCGGCCTGCTGTTCTTCGGCCCCGAAGGTTCGCGCACCGAACCGTTGGCAAGCGGCGTGTTCACGCTGGGCGACAGCTTCGTGGTGAGCGGGCAGGTGCTGCTGATGGTCGGCTCCGCCATCGTGTTGAGCGGGCTGTTCTTTCTGGTGTTCGAACGCACCGTCGCCGGCAAGGCGCTGCGCGCGACCGCGGTGAACCGCGTCGGTGCGCGGCTGGTCGGCATCCGGCCGGCACGCACCGCCCTCATGGCGTACGGCAGCGCATCGCTGCTCGCCGGACTCATCGGCATCCTGATCGGGCCGGTGACCACCATGTACTACGACTCGGGCTTCATCATCGGCCTCAAGGCCTTCGTCGCCGCGATCATCGGCGGGCTGGTGAGCTACCCGGTGACCGCCCTCGGCGCACTCGCCGTCGGCTTGGTCGAAAGCTACGCATCGTTTTGGAGCGGCGCACTGAAAGACGTGATCGTGTTCAGCCTTCTGATCCCCGTCTTGATGCTGCGCTCGTACCTGTCGCGCCATCAGGAAGAAGAGCAGGAAGAGGTGGACGAATGACACCGCGCAACCGCATGTTCATGACGGCGGCCATCGTGCTGCTGCTCGCGCTGGTGCCACTGGTGGCCGGCAACTTCACCGTGTCGTTGCTCAACGATGTAGGCATCGGCGCGCTGGTCGCGCTCGGGCTGGTGCTGTTCACCGGCATCGGCGGCTCGACCTCTTTCGGGCAAGCGGCCTTCGTCGGCATCGCGGCCTATGCCAGCGCGTGGCTCACGACCACGCAGGGTATGTCGCCGTGGATCGGGCTCGTGTTCGCGCTGGCGCTTACAGGAATATCGGCGCTGGCGATCGGCATGCTGACGCTGCGCCTCGGCGGGCACTTCCTTTCGCTGAGCACGATCGCTTGGGGCCTGTCGATCGCGATGTTGTTCGGCAACGTCGAAGCGCTGGGGCGCCACACCGGGCTGTCGAACATCCCGGCACTGCGCATCGCGGGCTGGTCGCTGGCCGAACCACGCGCCATCTACTACCTGATCTGGGCGCTGGTCGGACTGGCCTTTTTGTTCAGCCGCAACCTGCTGAGTTCGCGACCCGGCCGTGCGATACGCGGGTTGCGCGGCGGTGCTACGCTGCTGGCGAGCGTGGGTGCCGATGCTTACCGCGTGCGGCTCACGCTGTTCGTCACCGCGGCGCTGTTCGCAGGTCTCGCCGGCTGGCTCTATGCGCACATGAACCGCTTCGTGAGCCCATCGCCTTTCGACGTGCGCGCGAGCATCGAGTACCTGCTGATGGCGGTGGCCGGTGGGCTCGGTCAACTGGTGGGTGCGCTGGTCGGTGCAGCGCTGGTGTTGCTGCTGAAGAACGGCCTGCAGGACTTGTTGCCGCTGCTCACGCAACGCGCAGGGCAGCTCGAAGCCATCGCTTTTGCTGCGGTGTTCATCCTGCTGCTGCACTTCGCGCGTGGTGGCCTGATGGGCTTCGTGCGCCGATGGACGCGCGGGCGTTGGGCAGCGCTGCCGTCGACGGCGCCGGTCAAGCCGGTCACGCCGCTGGCGCAACGCACGCTGCCGGGTCGTGGCACACCGATCCTGTCGGTGCAGGGCGTGGTCAAGCGCTTCGGTGGATTGATCGCAGTCAACGAGGTGAGCTTCGACGTCGCAGCGGGCGAGATCATCGGACTGATCGGCCCCAACGGCGCGGGCAAGTCGACCATGTTCAACCTGCTGACCTGCACCCTGCCGATGACCTCGGGCCAGGTGCGCTTCATGGACCAGAACATCGCGGGCCTGCCGCAACGTCAGGTTGCGCGACTCGGATTGGCGCGCACCTTCCAGCACGTGAAGCTGCGACCGCACATGAGCCTGCTCGACAACGTCGCGCTGGGTGCTTATGCGCGGACCGGTGCCGGCGTGCTCAGAGCCGGACTCCGGCTCGACCGTGCCGAAGAACAACAGGTGCTGCAGGAAGCACAGCGCCAGCTCGATCGCATCGGCCTCGGCGACCGCTCGCACGAGATGGCCGGCAGCCTGCCGCTGGGCACCCAGCGCATTCTGGAGATCGCGCGAGCGCTTGCCGCCGACCCGGTGTTGCTGGTGCTGGACGAACCCGCGGCCGGCTTGCGTCGCAAGGAAAAGATGGAGCTCGGCGCGTTGCTTCGCAAACTGCGCGAGGAGGGCGTGACCATCCTCATCGTCGAGCACGACATGGACTTCGTGATGAAACTGGTGGACCGATTGGTGGTGATGAACTTCGGCTCGAAGCTGGTCGAGGGCGTGCCCGCCGTGGTGCGCGCGGACGAGCGCGTGCAGGCGGCTTATCTGGGGAGCGTCGTATGACGGCCATGTTGGAAATCGGCGAGCTGCATGTCGGCTACGGACAGGTCGAGGCCGTGCGAGGCGTCTCGCTCGCCCTGCAACCGGGGCAGATCATCTCGGTGATCGGGCCTAACGGTGCGGGCAAGACCACGCTGCTGGCCGCGGCCATGGGCCTGCTGCCGAGCAAAGGCGTGCTGCGCTTCGAGGGCGAAGACCTGCACGGGCTCGATGTCGAATCGCGCGTCGAACGCGGCCTGTGCCTAGTGCCGGAAAAACGCGAGCTCTTCGGCGAGCTGACGGTGCTCGACAACCTGCAGCTCGGTGCCTACGCGAAGAAGTTGCGCAGCGATGCGATGAAGCGGCAACTGCAGTCGGTGTACGACCGGTTTCCGCGGCTGGCGGAGCGCCGCTCGCAACGCGCCGACACGCTTTCGGGCGGCGAGCGTCAGATGCTGGCGGTCGGTCGTGCGCTGATGTCGGCACCGCGCCTCCTGATGCTCGATGAACCGAGCCTCGGCCTGGCGCCGCTGATCGTGCGCGACATCCTCGCCATCGTGCGCTCGCTGCGCGACGACGGTGTATCGATCCTGCTGGTGGAGCAAAACGCGCGCGCCGCGCTCGAATCGTCGGACCACGGCTACGTGCTGGAGACCGGCGAGATCGCGCTCTCCGGCGCGTCGGCTGAACTGGCGAGCGACCCGCGCGTGCAGGCGACCTACCTTGGCGGAGGCACGCACGATGACGAGTGAGCTGCGCGCGCTGCCGCCCGCGCAACGCACCTTGCCGGCGATGCTGCAGCGGCAGGCCGTGCTGTTCGGTGCGCGGCCGCTGTTGAAGGTGGCGGGCCGGCAATGGGCACATCGAGACGCCGCCGCAGCGGCTGCCGTCCGGGCGGCCGCACTCGCGCAGGCCGGCGTGGTGCGAGGCGACCGCATTGCAGTAATGGCGGGCAACTGCATCGAGTTCATCGAGACTTTTCTTGGTGCGGGCTGGCTCGGCGCGGTGGTCGTGCCCGTCAACACGGCATCCATGGGCCCGCAGATCGAATACGTCCTTTCGAACAGCGAGGCAAAGCTGCTGGTGATCGGTGCCGGTTGCGTCGAGCGGCTGAAGATGGCGGACCTCGGCCGCACGGCGTTGCGCGAGATTTGGGTGGTCGGCGATGTGGGTGAGGTGGGAGCGATCGTTGCGTCCCGCGAGCTGCCGCCCGGCGTGCGTGTCTCCCGCTATCCAGAAGGCGTCCATGGCGCCGAAAGCGCGCAAGCCAATCCTCCCGCCACCGTGCAGCCCGGCGACCCGCTCGCCATCCTCTATACCTCCGGCACCACCGGCCCGGCCAAGGGCGTGATCTGCCCGCACGCGCAGTACTTCTGGTGGGGCGTGAACAGCGCCGAGGTGCTGGGTGTCGGCCGCGACGACGTGCTCTGCACGACGCTGCCGCTCTTTCATATCAATGCACTCAACACCTTCGCGCAGGCTGCATTGACGGGTGCCGAGGTGGTGTTCGAATCACGCTTCTCGGCATCGGGCTTCTGGCCGTCGATGCGCGCGAACGGCGCGACAGTGGTCTATTTGCTCGGTGCGATGGTGCCCATCCTGTTGGCCCAGCCCGGGGGTGACGGAGAGCGCAATCATTCGGTCCGCATCGGGCTCGGGCCCGGCGTGCCATCGGCAGCGGGGCAGGCTTTCAAGGCGCGTACCGGCGTGACCTTGCTCGAAGGCTATGGCTCGACCGAGACCAACTTCGCCATCGCCACCGCGCCGGCGTCGCCGCGCGGCGGTGTGATGGGCTGGCTGCGCAAGGGCTTCGAGGCGCGTGTCGCCGATGACGACGATGTCGCGGTGCCGGCGGGCGAGGCCGGCGAATTGCTGCTGCGCGCAGACGAGCCCTACGCCTTCGCGAGCGGCTACTTCAACATGCCGGAGAAAACCGTCGAGGCCTGGCGCAATCTCTGGTTTCATACCGGCGACCGCGTGGTGCGCGATGCCGACGGGGCGTTCCGTTTCGTCGATCGCATCAAGGACGCGATCCGCCGTCGTGGCGAGAACATCTCGTCTTTCGAGGTCGAGCAGGTGCTGGCAAGCCATCCGGATGTGGCGTCTTGCGCGGTATACCCGGTGCGCTCCGAGCTGGCGGAAGACGAAGTGATGGCGGCGCTGGTGGCACGCGAGGGCGTGCAGATCAACCTCACTGAACTCATCGAGTTTTGTACGAGCCGGCTGCCGTACTTCGCGGTGCCGCGCTACATCGACGTGCTGCCCGACCTGCCGCGCACCGAGAACGGCAAGGTCCAGAAATTCAAGCTGCGCGAGCGCGGCGTGGGGCCGCAGACCTGGGACGGCCAGCCGGCCAGATCGAGGGGTCGGCCTGAAAGCGCAATTTGAATCGTGGTGCCATAATTAAACCCAAGGTTTCATTAAGGAACCGTTGGAGCGATGATGGCACAAGCCGTAAAAATTTCCGATCTAGAAATGGACGCCTTGCGCGATGCTGCGCGGGTGAACAGCCGGTCGATCTCGGGGCAGGCCGAGCATTGGATCCGTATCGGTCGCGCGATCGAACGCGATCCGACCATCGGCTATTCGAAGGTCGACCTGGCGCTGCGCGGTCTTGAGCCGCTGGCGCTCGACACCCTCGGCGATGCCGAGCAGGACGCCTTCATCGAACGCATGGGTGACGCTCCAGCCACCGCGGTTGAACAGGATTTCTGGCGCAAGCGGCAACGAAAGGGTCTCGGCGTGGGCCTCGATGACGACGGCAACCTGGAGTTCGGCAAAGCAGTCCGGCCAACCGGCGGCCGGTGAGCCGCGCAACGATGTTTTTGCTGGCCGGACCGAACGGCGCCGGCAAGTCGACGCTCTACGAGCTGGCGATCGCACCTCGTATCCAGGCGCCTTTCATCAATGCCGACCTGATCCAGCGCGAAGAACTGCGCGACGCGTCCATGTCTGCGGCGTACACCGCTGCCAGCATCGCAGAAAACCGGCGGCGGCTGGCGCTCAAGCAGGGACTCAGCTTCGTTTCTGAATCGACGTTCTCGCATCCGTCGAAACTGGAATTAGTCGATGACGCCAGGCGTGCCGGCTTTCGAGTCGTGCTTTACCACGTCAACGTAGGCAAGCCTGAGTTGTCGGTCAGCCGAGTGGCGTTAAGGGTAGGCGAGGGCGGACACGATGTGCCCGAAGACAAGATCCGCGAGCGCTACGACCGCAATCAGCCATTGATCCGCCAAGCGGTGCTGCGCGCCGACTTCGCCTTTGTGTTCGACAACTCGCAGCTCAACGTCTCACCGCAGCGCATTCTGAGTTTCAAGGCAGGGCGCATCACCGCGACTGCCAGCGCGATACCGGACTGGGCTGAATTGCTCTATGCAGAAGAACTGCGCGCTTTCGGCTAGCCGGACAATTTCAATGTCGCGAGGAACTCCATCACGGCTTCGGAAAAAACTTCAGGCATCTGGTCGGGCAGCGGCACCATGCCGCGCTCGATGTTCAGCAGCCGGCTGCCGGCGATGGTTTGTGCGACCCTTGGCGCTGCCGGAAAAGCATGCGGGTCTTCGGTCGGCGCGATCACCAGTGTCGGGCTGGTCACCAGTGGCGTTCTTGTCTCCATCGCGTAGCGATTCACCACGCGGTGGCCTTCGACGGCGAGGTGGCCTGCCTTCAATGCGTCGGCGATGAATCGTTCGAGAAGAGCGATGTCGCCAGGCGGATAGAAGGGCATGCGCCGCTGCCACAACTCGGTCAGATGTTCGCCACCTGGCTTGCGCTCGACCTCGTCGATGATTCGCTTGCCGTGGTGCGTTGCACGGCGTGGCGCGTCGACAAAAGGACATGCCGACAAGACGAGCGCACTGACGCGTTCAGGCCGGCTCGCCGCCATCTCCAGGGCCACGGCCGCGCCGGTGTGATGCCCGACCACGGCCACTCGTTGCAAGCCCAATGCATCCAGCAGATCGAAAGCGACTTCGGCCCATCGCTCGATCGTGTTGTCTGCGGCCGGCAACGCGTCCGAATCACCGAAGCCTGCCGTGTCCATCGCGATGGCGCGGTAGCGCGCACCGATCAACGGCAGCACATCGCGGTACTCGTCCCAAGACCGCGGCGTCTGGTGCAGCAACAGAACCGGGAACCCCTGGCCAGCGCTGGCGATGTGAATGCAGCCCGATCGGATCGGCACGAACTGGCGATCGATGGTCATGATGCAAGGGCTGCGGTCGCGCGCTTGAAACCTTGAACCACGACATCGATGTCGTTGGCTGCGACCACCATCCGGTAGCCTTGCTCGCGTCGCTGAAGCGCTGCATCGGTCGTGCCGGTGAAGGCGCCACATGGCACTGAAGCGTCGTCGCAGGCGTGCTTGATTTCGGCGCAGGCCTCTGCATGTTTCGATGCATCGCCTGCACCGATTTCGAGCGACAGCGCGAGATCGCCGGTCCCGATGAACACCAAGTCCAGTCCTTCGACGGCAGCAATCTCCCGTGCGTTGACCAGGCCGGCCGCTGTCTCGATCATCACCATCACGGCGATGTGTTTTGCGCCTTCGAGGTACGCGCCGAAGTCCATTAACGGGCGCACGCCGCCTGCGGACCGAATGCCGTGCGGCGGGTACTTGGCGCAACGCACGGCGTGGCGACATTGCTCGGCGCTTTCGACCAAGGGGACGATCACGCCTTCTGCTCCTGCGTCCAGTGCCATGCCGATCGCCGTAGCCGAGTTTTCGGCCACACGCACGATCACCGGGATGTGGCTTGGCACCACGCCGATCGCGGCCTCCAGCTCTCGGCGATCCCAGAGGCCGTGCTGCATGTCGATGACGATGGCTTCGGGCTGCGCGCGCGCGGCGGCTTCGACGAGTGCGGCCGATCCGAGTGCGAGCCACGAGACGGCGATGCAGTCGCCCCCGGCAATGCGCGCTTTGAGAGTGGGTTGTGTGGGATTGAACATGGGTGGTTTGACGGCTTCAGGTAACGCGGAGTCCGGCCTGCTTCATCAGCGGCAACACACGGTCGCAGAAGAAAGGCAACTCGTCGGTGTAGTTGACGAAGGTGAGCGCTGCACCGGCATAGCCTTCGTTGGAAATTTTGACCAGGTCTTCGACGATTTTCTCGGGCGTGCCGACCAACGGGTACGTTCCGGCGCCGCCCGCGAAGCGCTTGCGATAGAGGTCGAACGCATTCTTGTCGTGCGAGTTGGAGAACTCTTTTTTCTGCGCCATGTGGTTGTCGACGGCGCCATGGTCGGCCAGCGTCACCGCATAGCGCTCGTAGTAGTCGTCTGCCTCCTTTTGCGTATCGCGGCAGACGACGTGGCATACGGTGTAGATGCCGACATCGCGGCCTTGCAGCTTCGAACGCTCCTTGATGTCGGCGTAGTGCTTGCGGCCATCTTCGATGTTGGAGAAGGTCGAGAACAGGAAGTCGCAGTTCTTTGCCGCGAAGTCGCGCCCCGGTGGACCAAAGGCCGCATTCATGGTGAGCGGTCGCGGCACCTGAATGCTCGCAGGTCGGCTGACGACGCCTTTGAGCGCGTAGTACTTGCCCTGGAAGTCGAACGGCTGATGGTCGCCATAGCAGCGCTCGATCACTTCCAGCCATTCCGCCGCCTGGCCATAGGCGTCGTCGCTGAGCTTGGCGCCGAACATCGCGAACTCGTCGGGATTCCAGCCGCAGACGATGTTGAGCCCGGCGCGCCCGTTGCTGATGTGATCGACCGTGGCCAATGCCTTGGCCGCATACACGGGATGCAGCAGCGGCACATGCACCGTCATGAACAGGCCGATCTGCTTCGTGACGGCAGCGAGTCCGGCCGCCCAGGTGAAGGTCTCGAAGGACCACTCGCGCACATGGTTCTTGCCACCGAAGCCGCGCCACCGCGCGATGGGCAGTAAGAACTCCAGGCCCGCGCGGTCTGCGATGCCCGCCGCGTTGAGGTTGTCGTCCCACCGCGCGCGCCATCGCTCCGGCACGTCGGTGATGGCGAGGCCTCCGTCCGCATTGGCGGAGAACACGCCAAGCTTGAAACGATTGGGGCCCTTGAGCGGGTGCAAGTGAGTCATGCGGTGAGATCCCTGGAGGCCGAATGGCTTTTGCGGGCTGTAGTGGCCTTACTTGCAGCAGTTGCAGTTGCAGTTGCAGTTGCAGGTGCGGAAGATGCTGCGGGTGTGGCTTCGCCGTGCACCGTTTCGTGCGTCGAGAAGTACGCCGCCTGTGCATCGGCCATGAACCGCTCCATGGCTTTGAACGCGAGCGCTGCATCCCCCTTGACCAGTGCCGCGTGGAGCTTGGACAGTCCGTCGACCACAACTTGTCGGGTTTTTTTGTTCACCAGTGTGAGCAGGCGCACGGTCTGCACATGGTCGACAAAGCGCCCTATGGTGTTCGCAAGGCGCTGGTTTTTGACCCGGCTCAGCCACGCTTGGCGGAAGGCCATGTTCGCCAAGGCCATCTCTTCGTCGTCGTTGTTCGCGGCCGCCTGGCGTGCCCGTTTGAGTGCGAGCGTCAGTTCCTGCTTTGCCGCTGCATCCACGTTGGACGCCACGCTCGCGATGGCCGCAGGCTCCAGCAGGCGGCGTACTTCGAAGATGTCGCGCACGTCGTCGAGGCTCAGTGTCGGCGCCACGAAGCCGCGAGTCGTGCCGACCAGATAGCCCTCGTTCACGAGACGCAGCAACGCGTCGCGCGCCGGCATGCGCGAAGTGCCATAAGCAGCAGCGACCTCGACATCGACCAGTCGCTCTTCAGGCTGGAGCGGCGTGTGCTGCAGGCGCTTGCGCAACTCGTCGTAGATGCGGTCGCCCAAGGTTTCCGCGCGGGCCAGCGGTTTGGGCGCGACCCTCGCGGCAGCCATCGTCGGCGCTGCTTTTTTCATTGCTTCCCACGGAACGTTTCTTGCATATGGAAACTGTATACAGTATATTTTGATTTGTCCAATCGCCTCTTTGGGCGCTTCGATGGCGCGATGCTTGCAAGCGTTTGGCCACCTGTTCCTTCAGACCCATCAGCGAGAACTTTCATGAACGATTTCTTGAGCTCGGGAACCCCGACAGACGCAGCACTGTCTCTGGCTGCACCGTCGTCTTTGAAGCCATCACGCCGCAGCTTCGTATTGGGCGCGCTCACCGTGGGCGCGGGCAGCGTGCTGCCGTGGGACCTTGCCAACGCGCAAGTCACGGACAAGTCGGCGCTGGCCATCGCGTACCCGGTCGACGTGCCCACGTGGGACCCGGGCGCCTTGTCCATCCCGACGATCCAGGCGATCTATCACACGGTGTTCGATTCACCGCTGCGCTACTCGCAACATTTGAAGCTCGAGGCGCGCCAGATCAAGCAGTGGCGCTGGCTCGACGACAAAGCGACGCGACTCGAGATCACGTTGCGCGACGACATCCTGTTCCACGACGGCTCGCGCATGACGATGGACGACGTCAAGTACAGCCTGTCGGAGCGGCCCAAGGCAGACAAGAAGTTGCTGGTCGGTGGCATGTTCAACACGCTGGCCGATGTGGAAGTGCAGTCGCCCACCAAGGGCGTGCTGGTCTACAGCCGGCCGACGCCGGCGGGGCCGATCTACCTGGGCTTCCTGGCGATGTACATCGTGCCGAAGGCCTACATGACCCAGGTCGGTGCCGAGGGCTTCAACGCCAAGCCGATAGGCGCCGGCCCTTACCGCATGGTCGAACATCAGCGCGGCTCGCGTATCGTGCTGGAGGCTTTCGACAAATACTGGGGTGGTGCGCCTGCCATCAAGCAGGTCACCTTTTTGATCGTGCCGGAGCCATCGGCGCGCGTGGCGCTTGTGGAGTCGGGCAGGGCGGCGATGGCGGTGCAGTTGCCGATGCGCGAAGTCCAGCGTCTCGCCACCAAGACCGGCATCGTCACAAAGATCTATCCGTTCTCCGAGGTCTACATGCTTCGGATTCCCAACTACGTGAAGCCGTTCGAGAACGACCATGTGCGCAACGCGATGCACCTGTCGATCGACAAGACGGCGTTGTCGAAGGCCTTCTACGGCGGCGTGGCCAAGCCGCTGTCGGTGATGACGCCGGAAGGCACGCCGTCGTTCAGCGACTTCCAGTTTCCATTCAACAAGGCCAAGGCCATCGAGGAGCTGAAGGCCGCCGGCTTCAGCACGAGCAATCCGGTCGCGCTGACGCTGCTCAGCACCAATGGCACCTTCCCCAACGACTTCGACATGGCACGCGCCATCGCGCAGATGTGGAAGGCAGTCGGCATCAACGCGACGATCGAAGAAACTACACCGGCCAAGCTCGTCGAAGCTGCGCAGAACGGCAAACTGACGGGCGTGCTGCTCTACAGCTGGGCCAACAGCACGGGCGATCCGGAGAACTATGCAGGCCGAATCTTCGACCCGCGCCTGCGCTTCGCGACCTGGAAAGACATGTCGCTCGCGCCACGCATCGACGGGCTGATGACCGAAGTGGACGAGGCCAAGCGCATGGCTGGCTACAAGGCACTCAACGCGGAGTCCTCGGAGAAATCGTGGGCGATCCCGCTGCTGCAAGGCGTGGCGACTGTCGCGTACTCGTCGACGCTGCAGCCGGTGCTGTTCGACAACGGCTACGTGTTGCCGGTCGAATACAAGTACCGCTGACAAGGCACGCGCGCCCCTGTGTTCCAACTCGTTTCCACCATCGTGATTCGCCGATTGCTGGTGGCGATTCCCACGCTGCTGTTGCTGTCGCTCGTGGTGTTCGTGGTGTTGCGATTGCTGCCCGTCGATCCGCTGGCGATGATGCTGCCGCCGTCGGCCACCGCAGCGGATTCAGCAGCGTTGCGGCAGCAGATGGGCATGGACAAACCGATCCCTGTCCAGTTCCTGATCTGGCTCTGGGATGCGGCGCGCGGGAGTCTCGGCAACTCCATCAACTTCCGCCAGCCGGTGGTCGGCTTGATGGTGACTGCTCTCCCGGCGACCATCGAACTGGCCGTGGTCGGCTTGGTGCTGGCATTGATGATCAGCATTCCCGGCGGCGTCATCGCCTATGTGCTCTACAAGCGCAAACGCGAGACGGCGGCCGACCTGGTCGTCACCTTGCTTCAGTCGATTCCGTCGTTCCTCTGGAGCCTGTTGCTGATTCTCGTCTTCGGTGTGCTCTGGCCGGTAGTGCCGTTCAGCGGCCGCGTCGGGCAAGAAGTGACGCTACCGGGCATTACCGGATTCGCCATGATCGACCTGCTCGTTACCGGGCAGTTTCAGGCCTGGCTGAGCGCGCTGTCGCATCTCTTCTTGCCTGCACTCGCACTCGCGTTGAGCTTTGCGCCGCTGGTCATCCGTGTGCTCCGCTCCGGGCTGATCGATGCCGCCAACGAGCCTTATGTCGAAGTTGCGCGACTTCGCGGACTGTCTGAGACCCGCATTCTCTGGCGCCATATGCTGAAGAACGCCGCGCTGCCGACGATCACCATGATCGGTGTGCAGTTCGGCTTCCTGTTCGGCGGCGCGCTACTGGTCGAAATGATCTTCGGCTTCCCCGGCCTGGGCAATCTGATGGTGCAGGCGGTTCGGGGCAACGACTTGCCGTTGATCCAGGGCATCTCGCTGATCTTCTGCGTGCTGATGCTGGCTATTACGGTCGTCGTCGACGTGCTGTATGCCTTGCTGAATCCGAAGTTGAGGAATCTGTGACGCAATCACCGGCGCCAGTGTCGATGCCCGCCGCTGTGAGTCGCTCTGCAAAGCAGCGCGGTGCGCTCAGGCAGTTGGCGTCGCAGCCGCGCGTACAGATTGGCGGCGGCATTCTCCTGCTCGTCGTTCTGGCCGCGCTCTTTGCACCGTGGGTCGCGCCGCACGATCCGCTGGAGCAAGACCTGCTGCACATGCTGTCGCCGCCGATGTGGTCGGCAGAGGGCGAAGCTTCTTTTCCGCTGGGCACCGACAGCCTGGGCCGCTGCGTGTTGTCGCGCGCTATCTATGGTGCCCGGGTGGCGCTGCTGGTGGCGATCGTCTCCGCATTCGGCGCGATGCTGCTGGGCAGCACGCTCGCAGTTGTCGGCGGCTACTTCGGCGGCAAGATCGACCGCGGCATCAGCTACGTGGTCGATTTGTGGATGTCGTTTCCGCCGGTCGTTCTGTCGTTGATCCTGCTGGTAGGGCTCGGCTCTGGCGTCGACAAAGTGATCCTTGCGGTCGTGCTGGTCGACTGGACGCGCTTCGCTCGTGTGGTGCGGGCCGACGTGCTGGTGACGCGGCGCCGAGACTACGTGCTGGCCGCACGGCTCATCGGTTTCACGCACCTGCGCACCATGTTGCGCGAGGTGCTGCCCACCGTGGTGCCGCTGATGATCACGCTGTTCTCCATCGAGATGGGCATCGCGATCATCGTGGAGGCGACTCTGTCTTTCATCGGCCTTTCCGTGCCGCCGGACATCACGACCTGGGGCCAGATGCTGGCCGATGCGCGCAGCGACATGCAGAGCGCCGCGTGGGTGATGCTGGTGCCGGTCGCCTGCATCGTCGTTACCGTGCTCGGCTGCAACCTGTTGGGTGACGGAATCCGCGTTGCGCTCGATCCGCGCTTGCGCACACGGAGCGAATGACGATGCTGTCCATCTCGAACCTCACGCTGACCACGCGGGTCGATGGCAAACCCGTCGAATTGCTGCGCGACATCACGCTGTCGGTGCAGCGCGGCAAGGTGCTCGGACTGGTCGGCGAATCGGGTGCCGGCAAGAGCATGATCGGTCGCCTGATCGCGGGCCACACGCCGCCGGGCTTCGCGGTGACGCAGGGCCGAATCGACTTCGACGGCAAGAACCTGCTGTCGCTCGGCGCGCGCGAATGGCGCGGCCTGCTCGGACGGCGCATCGCCTTCATTCCGCAAGAGCCGTTGACCGCGCTCAACCCGGTGTTGACCATCGGCCAGACCTTCGACGAGCACCTGATGCTGCTGGGCATTGCCGCCAGCCGGCGCAAGGATTTGATCGTCGCGCAACTGGCTTCCGTGAAGCTGCCGCACCCCGAGAAAATGGTCCGCCGCTATCCGCATGAACTGTCGGGAGGTCAGTGCCAGCGCGTGTTGATCGCGATGGCGTTCGTGGCCAATCCTGCGCTGATCATTGCCGACGAGCCCACCACGGCGCTCGACGTAGTGAGCCAAGCGCACATCCTTACGCTGCTTGCCGAGCAACAGCGCCAGCACGAGACAGCGGTCATTCTCATCACGCACGACCTGCGGCTCGCTGCCCACGTGTGCGACGACATCGCCGTGCTGTACGCAGGGGAGCAAGTCGAATACGGACCGGCCGCAGACGTGTTGCGCGAGCCGCGCCATCCGTATACCTGGGCACTGCACGATGCGACGCCCGATGTGCACGGCATTCAGCGGGTGCTGCCGATGCTCGGGGGTCAGATGCCGGGACTCTCGGCATTGGCGACGCTCGGCGGTTGTCGATTCGCGGCACGCTGCCCGACGCGCAATGCGACCTGCGAAGTCGGCGTGCGCGCTTTACGTGAGTCTTCGCCGGGTCATTGGGTGCGCTGTGCCGATACGTGCGAAGTGGCGCCGCATGTCGTCGCCTCCGTAGACGATTCAACAAGCGCCGCTGGCAGCGCCAACTGGCGCGCACCGCAAGGCGATCCGACTGCAGCACCCCTCGTCGAACTGCGCAATGTCACGCTGCGCTACACCGAGCGCCGCGGCCTGCTGGGCCAGCGCCAGGTGCACACCGATGCAGTGAGCCGGGTGTCGCTCAAAGTCCAACCGGGCGAGTTCGTCGGCATCGTCGGCGAAAGCGGCAGCGGCAAGACCTCTGTCGCGCGGCTGATCGTCGGCGCAGAGAACATCACCGCCGGTGAGCTGCTGATCGAAGGGCAAGACCGCGCCAAGGCCGCGTCGACTGTGCAGCGCCTGACCCGCGAGCACGTGCAGATGATCTTTCAAGACCCGCACTCGGCACTCAATCCGCGGCGCAGCGTGCTTCGCTTGTTGACGCAAGCGTACGAGGTCGGTCACATCCCCGGTGCGTTGCAACGATTGCCGAGGCAGGAGCGCGCATCGCAGTTGCTGCAGGACGTCGGCCTGGCGTCCGATGCGCTGGAGCGATTTCCCAGTCAGCTGTCGGGTGGTCAAAAGCAGCGGGTGAACATCGGCCGTGGGCTGTGCGTGATGCCGCGGCTGGTGGTGGCCGACGAGATCGTGTCGGGACTCGACGTATCCATCCAGGCGCAGATCCTCAACCTGCTGCTCGAACTCGGGCGCGAGCACGGCATCGCCTTGTTGCTGATATCGCATGACCTCTCCGTGGTGCGCTACCTGTGCTCGCGCGTCATCGTCATGCAGTCCGGCAAGATCGTGGAAGAGGGCAGGACAGACGAGGTCTTCGCCAACCCGCAACACGCCTACACCCGCTTGCTGCTCGCCTCCGTCCCGCCCGCCGATCCGGCCATCGCATGGCCGCCGGTGCCGGCCTCTACCGAAACAGCCTGAACACCATGCCAATTACCTTCGAACTCGAACTCCAATCCGCGCTGCCCGACAACACAGTGACGTTCGGCGAAGCGATCGAGCCGAAGTACTGGCATGACTGGAGCGGGCTCGCGCCGGTGCAGCCCTTGGCGCTGGTGCGGCCGAGGACCACGCAGGACGTCTCGATTGCGATGGCGCTCTGCAACGAACGGCGCATTGCGCTCGTCCCACAGGGCGGCCTCACCGGGCTGGCAGGCGGTGCGCAACCGGTCGCCGGCGGCGTGGCGATGTCGCTCGAACGCATGAGCGGCGTCGAGGAAATCGATGCGGTGATGGGTACGATGACGGTGCTGGCCGGCACGCGGCTTTCGGAGATACAGGATGCGGCGGAAGCAGCCGGCCTGTACTTTCCGCTGGACCTTGGTGCACGTGGCTCCTGCAGCATCGGCGGCAACCTGTCCACCAATGCCGGTGGCAATCGGGTCATCCGCTACGGCATGGCGCGCGATCAGGTGCTCGGGCTCGAATATGTATTGCCCGACGGCACCATCGTCAGCTCGCTCAACAAGATGATCAAGAACAACGCGGGCTACGACCTCAAGCAGTTGTTCATCGGATCGGAAGGAACGCTCGGCATCATCACGCGCGTCGTGTTGCGCCTGCAGGCCAAGCCCATTTCAGTCGCCACGGCGATGTGCGGCTGCCCCGACTACCAGGCCGTACTGACGTTGCTGAAGACCGCACGCGCCAAGCTCGGCCCGTCTCTCTCAGCTTTCGAAGTGATGTGGCCGAGCTTCGTGGACTGCATGACGGCCGGCCTGCCGCAACTGCGCAAACCCTTCGCCGAGGCACACGGCGTCTACGTGCTCATCGAGGCGAGCGGCTTTAGGGAAGAGGGCGAATCGACGCACCTGGAGGCGTGTCTTTCGGCCTTGCTGGAGGAGGGCGCCCTCACCGACGTGGTGATCGGTGCGTCTGAACGTGACGCGAAGGAACTCTGGGCCCTCCGCGACAGCGTCTCGGAGTATCCGAAAGTGCTCGGTGCGGTGATCGGATTCGACATCGGCTTGCCGACGACACTGATGGGCGAGGCGGTGTATCGCGTGCAGCGAGAGGTCAAGGCGCAGTGGCCGGACGCGCACGTGCTTTGCTACGGGCACATCGGCGATAGCAACCTGCATGTCGTCGTCAACGTACCTTCTGCGGGCGCGCATCAGCCGCATGCCGAAGTCGATGTCCTGGTCTACGAACTGGTTCGCAGCATGGGCGGCACGATATCGGCGGAGCACGGCATCGGGCTCGTCAAGAAGCCGTTCTTGTCGTTCACTCGATCGCCGGAGGAGATTGCCTTGATGCAGCGCATCAAGGCAGCGCTCGACCCGCACAACGTGCTGAATCCCGGCAAGGTTTTTTAAGGGCGGGACAGTGGGTCCGCGGACATCGGGCCCCGACTACGATGGCGGCAAACGCACTGGAAACATCATGACCAAACCCTTCACGCAATCACCGACTCTCTGCGGTGCACTGCGCAAGCCGCGCCAGATGCTGGCCGATCAAAAGTACGACGGGCACAAATCCATCCACGACGATGCCATGGCCGAGGGCCTGGGCCTTCGCGCTGGCCCGATCGAGGGGCCGACGCACTTCAGCCAGTTCGACCCGTTGCTGTTCCACGTCTTTGGCCAGGCGTGGTTCGAGACCGGCTGCATCAGCGCGCATTACCAGAACATGGTGGTCGAAGGCGAAGAGGTGCGTGCCTTTGTCGATCTGCCGTTGTCGCCTGAAGAAGGGTCGCCGCGTCTGGTGCGTATTCACGCAGAGAAGCGCGACGGGACACCGGTGTTGACCGGCACCGCCTCGGTAGGCGATGCGACCGATGTGCCGCATGAGATTCAACAGCGCATCGCCAAACTGCGACCGGCCACAGGGCTTGTGATCAACCGCGACCTGAAGGTGGGGCAGCGGGGTGCTGCGGTCGAAAAAATCCGGATGGGGTTCGATCAGCACATGGGCGACCACTATCCCTTCACGCTCGCCGACAAGCTCGCGGTCATCACGGAACCCTGTGCCTGGTACCCGCGCGAACACGGGGCCGAATCGCCATGGGGCCGCGCCATCATTCCGATGGAAATGATCAGCGTGCTGCTCGGCAGCACGTCGGGTGAGTCCGGCCTGAGCGGTCGCAAGCCAGCCGTCGGACTGTTCGCGGGACAAGAAATCCGCTTGATCGCGGGGCCGCTGTTCGTCGACCAGGACTACGAGTTGGAGCGAGAGATCGTCGCCCTGAGCGAGAGCGCGCGCACCGAGTCGGTCTGGATACGCACGCGTGTCTATGACGGTACGGTGACATCGCGGCCGCTGGTGGCGGAAATGATCCTGAACGGGGCGGTGATGAAGGCGTCTTATCCCGCGTACGAGGTCGAGGCGAAGGCACTGTACGACTAAAGGGTACGGCTGGAAGCTGGCCGTCGTGCGACGGTGCTATGTGATGGTCAAAGAAGCGACGGCCGTCAGTTGGACTTTGAACGGCCGACCATCGCGGTTGTGTGCGCTTCCGCGCTGTGCCGCGTTCCGTAAGTGCCGACACTGCTGAATACGCTTTTCGGCCTTGCTGGAACGTCGAGTTAGTAACCGGGAGCACTGGCACGCGTAGCACTCTACCGATCCGGAGGATGTGAGCTATGAAACGATTCCTGATTAGATGGCGGCCTCGGGTGAGTTCTCGACCCGTCGAACGCGCTCAGCGGGCGGTTTCCTACCGGACGACATTCGATCGAAGCGCGGCATTCGACGACACCGAGCCGTGGTCAGGAACCCTGCCGCACTACACAGTAACTGCCATCGGGTTCAAAGTCTGGGCCATTGTTTTCGCCGTTGGCCTGTTACCGATCGCAGCCGTTGTCGTGGCATCGGCGAGCGGCTATGGAGTGGCGCGCCTGGTCGACGAGGTCGGTCCGGGGTTGCTGCTGTGCTGGCCGCTCGTGCTGGCGGTCGGAACGAAGTTGCTCGTTCGAAAAATTGCCGCGGAGCGAAACAAGGTCGCCGATGAGTGGAAGAAACCGTTGTTGGTCGAGCGTTCCCGCGTGGCGTCACTCGAGATCGTGGCCCGTGCCCGCTACGAGACACCAAGCTACCGCAGATAGAAAACCAGCAGTTCCAGGATTGAATGTCGCCGTCCTGGGTGTTGATGACGCCTTCGACCGACGTCGTCTGGATCGTGTCGTTGCAGCCGGCGAGGAACTCGCGCGCCTCCTTGGCCAAAGCGTTACCGGGTTAGCGCTCTGTCGAAGTCGTAGAGGTTTCAGTTTCCATTGGCTTCTTGCGAGACATCTTGCGCGACTGTCCACGGCCATGCGTTTCAGCGAACACGATGGCAATGAGGAGCAAGGGCATGACCAACAGCACGAACGCGCCAAAGACGTAGACCAGGCCACCCATGACAAGGGCACTAAGGAGAATCGCCAGCAGTCGGACCATTGGCCATGATCCGAGCCTGGGATGACTTGGTCAATCCAGTGAATCCCGAAGCCGGATCGATCAGGTGCGCTTCGATCGCTTTCCGCAACAGACATTTAACATAATATACATTGTATTATTTTTTACCACTCCCGCTCTCGTCGTCTTGTGGTCTTGTTTCTTGACAATTCTTCTAAGGCTTCATCGGCCGCCATGGTGATTCCAGTTCCAGTCGCTCGCAGTGCGTCACGAAGCGCTCCAGGTTGCCCGACAGGCGTTTTTGCCGGTGGTGGACCCGATAGAAGCGACGCGTCAGGCGAGGCAACGTGGTTTGCAACACAACCAGTCTGCCGAGTGTCACGAGGTCCTGCACCGCGCACAACGAAAGGCAAGCCAGCCCGAGGCCTTCGGCCGCCGCCTGCTTGATCGCCTCGGTGCTCCCCGGCTGCATGTCACCGTTCAGATGGTGTAAGTACGGCAGCAACACGTGCTCCACCGCTTCGCGCGTGCCGGAACCTGGCTCGCGAAGCAACCAGCGCGCCTGCCGCAAAGCCTTAAGCGGAACGCGCGCCTGCGCACCGTCACGGACCAGCACGTGCGTCGGCGCCGCCACGATCACCAGTTCGTCTTGCAGCCATGGCGCGACGCGAAGTTCCGTCTCGTGGCACGGCCCTTCGATCAGACCGATATCGACCTCCAGCCGGGTCACCGCAGCGGCGACGTCGCGCGTGTTGCCGATGACGACATCCACTGCGGCGCCGGGCCATGCTTTTGCATAGCCAGCGATCAGCGCCGGTAGCACGTAATTCCCGATCGTCGTGCTGGCACCGACGCGAAGACGCGTGATCAGCGGCGCGGTAGTGGCCTGCGTGTTGCCGAGCCCGAACTGGCTTTCGATCTCGTGCGCGCCGTCGAGCAACGCTCTCGCCTGCGGCAGCAGTGCGCGACCGTTGTCGTTGAGCAGCAAGCGCTTGCCGATGCGGTCGAAAAACTGCGCGCCAAGCAGGCTTTCCAACTCGTTCAGCGCCCCGCTGGTCGCCGACTGCGAAAGCGCGACACGCTCCCCTGCAGCGGTGGTGCTGCCGGTATCGGCGACCGCCGTGAAGATCAGGAGTTGACGCAATGTCAGACGCATCCAAACACTTTCATTACCTGTTAGATGACTAGGTTATAGCGAAAATATCCGTTTGGCCGATAGATTGTTCCGGTTCAAAGTTCGTCCATGTCTTTCGAAAACGACGTCATGGAGAAAACGATGCACACCGCCACTTCTACCGCCCACCCGATGCACACCCCCGCTGCCATGAAGGGTCTGCGCCAATTGGTACCAGGCCTTGCACTGACGAGCGCCCTCGCCTTCGCATCGATCCAGTTCGGCAAGATCGGCTGGCTCCAATCCAACGGCATCAGCGCGCTGACCCTGGCCATCGTGCTGGGCATGCTGGTCGGCAACACCGTCTACCCACGGATCGGCGCAATGGCCAGTACCGGCGTGACCTTCTCCAAGGCCAACCTGCTGCGCCTGGGCATCATCCTGTACGGATTGCGCCTGACCTTCCAGGACATCGGCAACGTGGGCTGGACCGGCGTCGCGATCGATGCGACCGTGTTGTGCAGCACCTTCGGGCTCGCCTGTTTCCTCGGCACCCGGGTGTTCGGGCTCGACCGCAAGACGGCCATGCTCATCGGCGCCGGCAGTTCGATCTGCGGCGCAGCGGCGGTGATGGCGGCCGAACCCGTCGTGCGCGGTCGCGCCGAGCAGGTGATGGTCGCGGTGGCCACGGTGGTGGTGTTCGGCACGCTGGCGATCTTCCTGTACCCAGTGCTGTATCACCTGGTCGCGCAGTACCGGTTGTTCGACCTGTCGCCGACTGCTTACGGCGTGTTCGCAGGTTCGACAATTCATGAAGTGGCGCAAGTTGTGGCCGCTGGCCGCGCCATCAGCGAGCAGGCTGCGAACACCGCGGTGATCGCCAAGATGGTCCGCGTGATGATGCTGGCGCCGTTCCTGATCATCTTGTCCGCCTACCTCTCTCGCTCAAGCGCCAAGGACGCAGATGCCGTCGATGGCGATGGTGAAGAGGGGCAAGGCAATTTCTCGTCACGCGGCGGCATCGTGATTCCCTGGTTCGCTCTCGGGTTCGTGGCAGTCGCCGGGCTCAACTCGCTCGCATTGCTGCCCCGCGTGGTGGTGACGCAGGCGATCGACATCGACACGGTGCTGCTGGCGATGGCCATGGCCGGCCTGGGCCTGACCACGCACGTCTCGGCCATCCGCAAGGCCGGCATCAAGCCACTGGCGCTGGCGGCCGTGCTCTTCGTCTGGCTGGTGTGCGGTGGCTTCGCTATCAACGCGGGCATCACAGCGCTTCTGAATTGAAAGAGCGGCCTGGAATAAATCGGGCCCGCCACTCGTCCATTCCTGCAGACAACCGAAAGAACCCCATGAAACTCCGTCCTCTTGCACTCTCGCTTTGCATCGCCCTCTCGACACTCGCCTCGATCCCTTCGGCGGTCTCGGCACAACCTGCGCCTGTCGCGGCGTCTGCAAGCGCGACGCAGCGCTGGACTTTCGACGGCGCCATCCACAACAACTCGCTGGCGCTCAGCCCGGACGAGGGCACGGCCGTGGTCTCGTACAGCGAACGCCCGGACGTCGTCGTCTACAACCTGACGACCGGCAAGGTCCGCGCGGTACTGAACGGCTTCGTGACGCCCCGCAATATCGTGTTCGCGCCGTCGGGCGAATTCTTCTATGTCTCGGACAGCAGCCTGGGCACCGTGGCCAAGATCGCCACTTCCAGCCTGAAGACGGTCAGCACCCTGCCCGCAGGCCCTGGCGCCTTCGGCACTGTGCTGAGCAAAGACGGCGCGACGATGTACGTGAACAACCAGGCGGCCAGCACCGTCACGCGCTTCGACCTCGCGAGCGGCGAGCCGCGCGCCGTCATCACGGGCTTTGCGCAACCGCGCCAGGGCGTGCGCCTGAGCCCCGATGGATCCGCCCTGTACGTCACGAACTTCATGGGCGACAAGATCACCATCGTGAACACAGCGACGAACAAGATCGACGGGGAGATCACCGGATTCAACAAGCTCCGCGCGATCTCGGTCACCGGCGACGGCAAGACGCTTTTCGCGGCGAACAGCGGCAGCAACACCATCGCTGTCGTCGACCTGGACAAGCGCGCCATCGAATCGACGATCGCCGTCGGCAAGGACCCGTACGGCGCGGCGCTCACGCCCGATGGCAAGCGCGTCTACGCCGGCAACCTGGGCGACAACTCCCTCTCCGTCATCGACGTTGCGAGCAAGAGCGTGATCGCCACCATCACCGGCTTCAAGGAGCCGAGGCAGGCCATCGTCTTCACGCGCGACGGCAAGACGGCCTATGTGCTGAACGAAGACCTGGGCCTCGCCAAAGTGGACCTGGAGAGCAACCGTGTCGAGGCGACGCTGGCGGTGCCAGTGGCAAAGATGGAGAAGGCCGCGCCCTGAAGAATGCGTTTGTGGACTACCCGCCATCACCGGTACGACATGCGATCTTTCCCGATTCGAGATCGAAGACACCTCTAATCGCCACGGTATTTTTTGAATAGCCAGAAGCAACTCATGACATCAGGTCGCAACACCAAATCCACTGTGCAGATCAATGCCCTGCGCACATCGTCCCGTCGGCGCTTTGTCCAGGGCGCCGGTCTTCTGGCGCTGGGCGCATCACCGCTCGGCGCGCTGGCTGCCTCCCGCGATACCGGTGATGGCGTTACCTTCGCGGATGGACCGCGACCGCTGGTGACGTATCCGCAGAAGCGTCCGCTGATCCGTGTAACGACCCGGCCACCGCACCTGGAAACCCCTTTTTCGGTATTCAACGAAGGACCGATCACCGCCAACGACGCTTTCTTCGTGCGGTATCACCTGGCCAACATTCCGCTGTCGGTCGACCCGGCCACCTACCGCCTTACGGTCAAGGGGAAGGTCAACACGCCTTTGGATCTTTCGCTGGCCGACCTCAAAGCCTTGGCCGAGCCGGTGGAAGTGGTTGCCGTTAACCAGTGTTCCGGCAACAGCCGCGGTTACTCGTCGCCACGCGTGTTCGGCGCGCAGCTCGCCAACGGCGCGATGGGCAATGCCCGGTGGGTCGGCGTGCCGCTGCGCAAGGTGCTCGAAAAGGCGGGCGTCTCGGCGGGTGCCCGGCAGGTGACCTTCAACGGCCTGGACACGCCGGTGCTGCCGGCCACCTCGGACTTCCGCAAGGCACTGGACATCGACCATGCGCTGCAGGACGAGCCGATGCTCGCCTGGGGAATGAACGGCAAGGACCTGCCCTTCCTCAACGGCTATCCGGTCAAACTCATCGTACCGGGCTACTTCGGCACCTACTGGGTCAAGCACCTGTCGGAAATCGAGGTCATCGACCATGTGTTCGACGGCCATGACGCGCTGTTCATGACGACCGCCTACCGGGTGCCCGACAACGACTGCCAGTGCGTTGCACCGGGTTCCGCTGCGGCGAAGACGCGGCCGATCTCGACGTTGCCCGTGCGCAGCTTCATCACCAGCGTCCAGGCCGGCGGCATCCTGCCCTCCGCCCGCTCGATCGAACTCAAGGGCATCGCCTTTGATGCCGGTGCCGGCATCAAGACGGTCGAAGTTTCCATCGACGGCGGCCAGAGCTGGAAGGCGGCGACGCTCGGCAAGGATCTGGGGCGCTTCTCGTTTCGCGAATGGCGTGCGCCGGTGAGCTTCGCCAGGAAGGGACGCGCCGTGCTCATGGTCCGCGCGACCAACCAGAAAAGCGAAGGCCAGCCCGCCACCGCCGACTGGAATCCTGCCGGTTACCGCCGCCATGTGATCGAGTCGACGCCCGTCACCATCGCCTGAGGACCCGCCATGAAAACCCGCGCTTTCATTGCCCGCGCCCTCCTCTGCAGCTGCGTGTCGTTCGCCTTCAATGTGATGGCCGCACCGCCTGACATCAGGTTGCAGCCCGACACGTCGAAGCTGCGTCCATCGAAGCTTCCCGGTTATGTCATCGCGATGCAGAACTGCGCGATCTGCCATTCGGCGGACTACGTCAAATACCAGCCGCCCGGCATGACGCAGACGCAGTGGACCGCCGAGATGGCCAAGATGCAGCACACCTACGGCGCACCGATCAGCGACGACGAAGTCAAACAGGTCGGTGCATACCTGGCGGTTGCCTACGGCGCCGCACAGGCCACGGACGCCAGTGTGATCGCTGCATCGACACCCGCCCCTCCAGCACCAACGCCGTCGACGCCGCCAATGTCACCGGGTGCAGCCGCCGCGCCGTCGACTGCTGAGGGCAGCATCAATGTGCAGGCACTCCTTGCGAGCAACGCCTGCCTGAGTTGCCACGGCCTCAATCAGAAGATCGTCGGACCGGGCTATCACGACGTCGCCGAAAAGTACAAGGCCGATCCGCAGGCCCAGTCGAAGCTGGAGGCCAGCATCCGGGGCGGCAGCGTCGGCAAGTGGGGCAGCGCGCCCATGCCGCCTTTTGCAGCGCTGAAACCCGAAGAGGTGAAGGCGCTGGCTGAGTTCGTCTTGAAACAATAAGCCCGTGCCGAGCGCGGGAGCCAGGATTCCCGCCACAGCAACGACAACAACGACAGCAACGACAGCAACAACGAACTCACACGATCCGCAAACGACTCTCACGCATCTCCGCTTGCTCGTCATTCGAGTGGCCGGTGCCGCGAGTGCGCTGTTCGTACTGATGCGAGCAGCGCCGAACTGACTGCGGATGCCGCCAAAGTAGTGCCGCGCAGCCCCACTTGATCGAAGACCCGCGGATCTCGCGGACTCCCGACAAGGCAACGCTCAGCGCGGCCCGAGCTGCTTGTAGACCGCTTCCGCCACCTGGAGCAGCGCCTGCCGGTCGGCCCCGGCCGAGATCGCGTAGCCGAAGTCTTTGTCGACCCAATAGAACACGTTCACCGGCCCGTCGTGTCCGAAACGAAAGGCCGTCTCGCGCCCCGCGTCCTCGCGCGTGACATACAGCGTCAGGCGCTCGCCCTTGGCACCATCGAACATGAACTGTGCGACCGGGCCTTTGTCACCGGGCAGCAGACGACCGCCGATCAGCGCGTAACCCACGCCGCGTAAATCCGGCGGGCGCACTGCCGTACCCATGCGTTTGGTGAGCCAGGTCACCAGTGCCTGCTCCTGCTCGGCGCCGACTTCCACCGGCCGGCGCACGTCCGGGCTGTACACCACGTGTGCCACGGCCGCGCGGTGCGCGAAGCCGTGTAGCGTGTTCGCATCGCCGGCAGCAAGTTCGACGCGGCTTTTCGTGGCCGCGAGGTGCTGCGCGTTGTCGTCCACCGCCCCCCGCACCCACCAGGCAGAGCCGCCGCTGAACAAGGCGATCGCCACGCCGGCGGCCATCGAGCGCCAGGGCCATGTGTTCACGGAGGGCTGCAGCGGGAGCCTCAGCGGCAGCGCTTCCGCGATCACCGGGTCCAGCAGGGCCTTCAACGCGTGGTTCTGCGCTTGCCAGTCGCTTACCTGCTGACGCTCTTCGGCATGAAGTTCGAGAAAGGCCTCGATCGCCGCGCGGCGGTCTGCGGTCAGTTGACCGTCTGCGTAGGCATGGAGGTCGGCTTCGGTCACCGGCGGGGCGCCGTCGCCACCGCTGCTAACGGGTTGGAGATGAGGGGAGTCCATTATTTGATCCGGCGCAGAGGCATCGCTTCGGGCGCGGCACGGCCCTGCAATTCGTGCCGAAGCCGTTCGCGGGCACGCGCGAGCCGCGACATCACGGTGCCAATCGGAACGCCGACGACGGCCGCGGCTTCGAGGTAGCTCATCTGTTGGACAGCGACGAGCAGCAGGATTTCTCGCTGGTCGGCAGGCAACCGCTGCAGCACGCGGTCGAGGTCCCGCACCTCGATGCGGTCCGATTGCGTCGCACGTTGCGCGATCTCGGGCACGTCGTCGCCGGCGCTGTCCTCGGGGCGGCTGCGCCGCGCGCGAACCCCATCGATGAACTGGTTGTGCATGATGCCGAACATCCAGGCGCGGATCTCGCCGCGCCGTTGCCAAAGGGAAAAGCGACTCCAGGCACGCTCGAGCGTGTCCTGCACCAGGTCGTCGGCACGTGCGGGGTCCGACACCAACCCGCGCGCATAACGGCGCAGGCTGGGAATGCAGGCAACGATCGCAGCTTCGTCCTGTGCGCGCATGGGCTGGGCAGTCGTCCTTTGTTGGGTCGTTGTCGATCAGGGCTTGACGACGTGCCAGACGCTCTTGAAATTGTCGCCCGTCATGTCGCCGGCCTTCATGTCGGACTTGTAGAGATAGACCGGCTTGCCTTTGTAGGCCCACTGCTTGGTGCCGTCGTCGCGCGCGACAATGGTCATGTCGCCTTCTGGCTTGGCGTCTGCGTCTGCAGCGACTGCCGGCCAGAGTCCGGCGCACGGGCCGTTGCAGGCGCTTTTGCCGCTGCCTGCCACGTCGTTATCGAAGGTGTAGAGCGTCATGCCGCTGGTGTTGACCAGCATGCCGCCGGTCGTCTTGACGGGCGCGGCAGCCTGAGCCAGACCGGCCGACGCGGCAGCGATGGCGAGAATCAAAGTCGATGCGAGGTGCTTGTTCATGGGAGTCTTTTAAAGGGTGAGTGGAGAGGGCACTGCATAGACGCGTGGCGTCTCCTGTCTATTCCACCGGCCTTCAAATTTCTTCGGTGAAGTGAGAGGCTCAAGAAAGCCGATCCGTACGCAAACGCTGGCGGTAGTCGCTCATCGCCCTGGCAGCGAGGTACACCGCGCCCGCTGCCGCAAGACCGCCGGCGCCGGTGAGAAGGAACAGCAACAGGATCTGGTACTTGACCGCCTCGATCGGGTCCATGCCCGCGAGCAGCTGTCCGGTCATGATCCCTGGCAACGTGATGACGCCGGCGGCCGACATCTGGTTGAGGATCGGGATCATCCCGCGCCGGATCACATTGTGGATCGGTGCGGCCAGCGCCTGGTGGATGGGGGCACCGAGGGCCAGCTGCGCCTCGATCGCCGGACGACCCGTGCTTACGCCCTCCAAAAAGCTGTCGAGGCCCAGGCTGGCCGAATTGAGCACGCTGCCCATCAGAGGAATCGCGTAGCGCGGGTCGTACCAGGGTTGCGGACGGATCGCCGTCATCAACGCGAGCACCACGGTGGCGACGCTCGACAAACCGACGACCACCGCAGCAATGCGATAGCTGCCGATGCCTTTTAATCGACGTGTGGGACGGACGGCCACTTCGCGCGCGGCGGCCAGTTGCCGATGCAGTTGCAGGTGCACCGAATGCGAAGGACATGACGGGCTTGCACTCGATGCCGTCGCCCGCGCCGACCAAGCTGTAGCGACACATCGAAAGTCTCGACGGGCAGCAAAAAAAGTAACTACAATTAGTTACATGCACAGCACAACGTCGCTCATCACCCACCCGCTTCAACACTTGAAGAAGGTGTTGACGTTGTCCGGGTATTTGCACAGTACCAAGCGTCTTGCACCCGGGGAGCTCAGAGCCATCGCGGGGTTGCTCCGGCGGAGCGGCCAGGACGTCAGTGGCAACGCCGAGCGCATCGCCGCTGCGATCGAGTCGGTGGCGGCCTGGCGTGCGGCCAGCGCTTCGTCGGCGATGAAGCGCGATGCACCACCCACCACGCTGTTCGAACGTCTTTCTGACTGGGCGACCGCTTCGTTTTAGCCATCCCCAGCCGTTCAAGACTGGTTCGAACGCCATAGCTGGTCTAGGCCAGATCGATCCCCGAATCGAGAATGACCGACAGATCTCCCCTCGTCTCTTCGAGCTGCAGCAACGTTGCCTGGCGCGCAGCCAGAGAGTCCCGGCTGAGCAAGGCAGTGAGGATGGCCTTGTGCCGCGGCAATGACAGCGAATGCGTGTTGGGCAGCTTGCTGCTGAGCTTGATCGATTCGCGCAACGCCAGCGACAACATGTTGCCGATATACGCCAGCAGATCGTTGCCGGTCGCCTCGGCAATGCGGCGGTGGAACGCCAGGTCGGGCTCGAGCAGTTCGTCTATCGTTTTTGCGGCTTCCATGCCGGCATAGGCCTCCGCCACGCCCTGAAGGCTTTCGTCGCTGGCCACCTTGGCCGCAAGTGCCGCCACCGCCGGCTCGAAGATCCGTCGCACCGTCAGCAGCGTTTGCACGAACTCGGGTTGTGGTTTGGCCTGAATGAGCCAGTACAGAACGTCGGGATCGAGCAGATGCCACTCGTTGCGTGGCCGCACGATGGCACCCGCACGCTGTTTGGAAAGCACGAGCCCTTTGGCGACCAGCACTCGCGTCGCTTCCCGCAACACCGGCCGGCTGACGTCGTAGGTGGCGCAGAGCGACGCCTCCATCGGCAAACGGTCGCCGACCCGGTACTCGCCGGAGACGATGCGCATGCCCAGATCGCGGACGATCTGCGAGTGCATGCTTTTGCGGTCCGGCGGCTGGTGATAGCCCGGGGCGCTGTGAGAACCTTTCATTTCGGCGGCAATTCGTACGGGTTTGTCGAGTCCGACGATCTGGATGCCGTCCATGGTGCTGTCTCCTGAAATTGTTATGGCTGTCTGTTGCGCTGTTGCGCTGTGGCTCAGTGGGAATGCCGCGGCACGACCGAGCCGCGCTGGCCGACCAGAAAGTCGAAGTCGCAGCCTTCGTCGGCCTGCAGCACATGCTCGACATAGAGCTTGCGATAGCCACTCGCATCGGCCGGATCGGGTCGTTGCTCCGCCTGCCATGCGGTCAGTCGCGATGCGAGCTCGGCCTCGGAGATGTCCAGGTGCAGGCGCCCTTGCATCGCGTCGAGCTCGATCCAGTCGCCCTCGCGCACCACGGCGAGAGGGCCGCCGGCACGGGCCTCCGGAGAGACGTGCAACACCACCGTGCCGTACGCCGTGCCGCTCATGCGCGCATCCGAGATGCGGACCATGTCGGTCACGCCCTGCGCCAAGAGCTTTGCCGGCAAGCCCATGTTGCCGACCTCGGCCATGCCGGGATAGCCTTTGGGGCCGCAGTTTTTCAGCACCATCACCGAGTCCGCGGTAATGGCGAGTTCAGGGTCTGCGATTCGCGACTTGTAGTCTTCGAGGTTCTCGAAGACCACGGCCTGGCCGCGGTGCTTCAGCAATGCGGGCGTAGCCGCCGAGGGCTTCAGCACGGCACCGCGGGGCGCCAGGTTGCCGCGCAGCACGCACATCGCGCCGTCTGCGGCCAGCGGGCGATCGAGCGGGCGGATCACTTCGTCGTTGTAGATCGGCGCGTCCTTGACGTTGTCCCACAGGCTCGACCCGTTCGCGGTCAGCGCGCCCGGATGCGGCAGCAGTCCGGCATCGCCCATGCGGCGGAGCACGGCCGGCAGACCGCCTGCGTAATAGAAGTCTTCCATCAGAAAACGGCCGGACGGCATCAGGTCGACCAGCGTCGGCGTGCCGCGCCCCACGGTGGTCCAGTCGTCGAGTGCGAGCTCGACGCCGATGCGTCCGGCGATGGCTTTCAAATGAATCACAGCATTGGTCGAGCCGCCAATTGCTGCATTGGTGCGGATCGCATTCTCGAAAGCCTGGCGCGTCAGCAGCTTCGACAAGCGCAAGTCTTCGCGCACCATCTCGACCATGCGCATGCCCGACATGTGGGCCAGTACATAGCGGCGCGAATCGACCGCGGGAATCGCGGCGTTGTGCGGCAGGGTCACGCCGAGCGCCTCCGCCATGCAGGCCATCGTGGACGCGGTGCCCATCGTGTTGCAGGTGCCGGCCGAGCGCGACATGCCCGCCTCTGCCGACATGAATTGGTGCAGCGTGATGGTGCCTGCCTTCACCTGTTCGGACAGTTGCCACACGGCGGTGCCGGAGCCGATGTCGCGGCCTTCGTGCTTGCCGTTGAGCATCGGCCCGCCGGTGACGGCGATTGCGGGAATATCGCAACTGGCGGCGCCCATCAGCAATGCGGGCGTCGTCTTGTCGCACCCCACCAGCAGCACCACGCCGTCTATGGGGTTGCCACGGATGGCCTCCTCGACATCGATGCTCGCCAGGTTGCGGGTGAACATGGCGGTCGGTCGCAGGTTCGATTCGCCGTTCGAAAAAACCGGGAACTCCACCGGGAATCCGCCGGCTTCGAACACGCCCTGCTTCACGTGCTCGGCGATCTTGCGGAAGTGCGCGTTGCACGGCGTCAACTCCGACCAGGTGTTGCAGATCCCGATGATCGGCTTGCCGTGGAACTCGTGGTCCGGGATGCCCTGGTTCTTCATCCAGCTGCGGTACATGAACCCGTTCTTGTCGGTGGTTCCGAACCATTCGGCGGACCTGAGCTTGACGGGCGACTTCGACATGGGAACCTTCGTGAATAGGTGAGCCAAGAAATATAGTCAGACTAATTGATCGATTGTTTCAGTACAAACCCCTATGTCTCGCCCTTTGACGAGATTAAGTAAGACTACATAATCGGCCGCCCTACTCTATCGCGCCACCGCGCAGGCCCCGCAATGACCGACCACGCCCGCTATCCCAGCCTTGCCGATCGCACCGTCCTCATCACCGGCGGTGCCACCGGCATCGGTGCCACTTTGGTCGAGGAGTTCGTGATGCAGGGCGCCAAGGTGGGCTTCGTCGACATCGACGAGGCCGCTGGCAAGGCACTCGCAACGACGCTTGCCGGCGCTGCGCACGCACCGGTCTTCTGCCCTGCCGACGTCACCGACATCGCCGCCCTCGATGCAGCGATCGACGCCGTGCGCGGCCGCTTCGGGCCGATCACCGTGCTGCTCAACAACGCAGCCAACGACCGGCGCCATCGCATCGAAGACACCACGCCCGCGAGCTGGGATGCGGGCGTCGCCGTCAACCTGAAGCACCAGTTCTTCGCGGCACAGAACGTCGCCGGCGACATGCGGCAGGCAGGCGGTGGGTCGATCGTCAACTTCGGCTCGATCAGCTGGATGCTCAAACAGGGCGGCATGCCGGTCTACACCACGTCCAAGGCCGCCGTGCAGGGACTCACACGCAGCCTGGCGCGCGACCTAGGCCCGTTCAACATCCGCGTCAACACGCTGGTCCCGGGTTGGGTGATGACCGAAAAACAGGTTCGCCTCTGGGTCGACGATGCAGCGCGTGAAGACATCGCGCGAGGTCAGTGCATCAACCGTCCGCTGTTGGCCGAACACATCGCTCGCATGGCGCTTTTTTTGGCGGCAGACGACAGTGCGATGTGTACCGCACAAGACTTCGTGGTGGATGGAGGCTGGGTTTGACCCGCCGGCTGGTACACCGCTGACAAGCATTGCCTGAACCCCGTTTTCGTTCTGGTCCGCTCTCGTTCTGAAAGAACCTATGACATCGACAAAATCCAGGCGCTATGAAGGCGTGTTTCCCGTGGTCCCGACCACCTTCACCGAGCAGGGCGAGCTGGACCTGGAAAGCCAGAAGCGCTGCGTCGATTTCATGATCGACGCGGGCTCCGATGGCCTGTGCATCCTGGCGAATTTCTCGGAGCAGTTCGTGCTCTCCGACGAGGAGCGCGAGGTGCTCACGCGCTGCATCCTCACGCATGTGGCGGGCCGCGTGCCGGTGATCGTCACCACCACGCACTACGGCACGCGCATCTGTGCCGAGCGCTGCCGCCGCGCGCAGGATGCAGGCGCCGCCATGGTGATGGTGATGCCGCCGTACCACGGCGCCACGCTGCGGGTGCCAGAGGCACAGATCTTCGAGTTCTATGCTGCGCTGTCCGATGCCATCGACATCCCGATCATGATTCAGGACGCGCCGGTCAGCGGCACCGTACTGTCGGCGCCTTTCCTGGCGCGCATGGCCCGGGAGATCGAGCATGTGCGCTACTTCAAGATCGAGACGGCTGGCGCGGCCTCCAAACTGCGAGAGCTGATCAAGCTCGGCGGCGATGCGATCGAAGGCCCGTGGGACGGCGAAGAAGCCATCACTTTGCTGCCCGACCTCGACGCCGGCGCAACCGGCTCGATGACCGGCGGTGGCTATCCGGACGGCATCCGCAAGATCATGGATGCCTGGCGTGCCGGACAGCGCGACGATGCGGCAACCGCCTACCAGCAATGGCTGCCGCTCATCAACTACGAGAACCGCCAAGGCGGCATCCTCACCGCGAAGGTGCTGATGCAGGAAGGCGGCGTCATCGCCTGCGAGGCACCGCGCCATCCCTTCCCTGCGATGCATCCTGCAGTGCGCGCAGGGCTGCTGGAGTCTGCCCGCAGACTGGATCCATTGGTGCTGCGCTGGGGGCGTTAGGCCCGCGTCTTGGGAATGGTCTCGACCCACTCGAAGTCATCTGGCGTCGACCTGCACCTCGACCGAACCCAGCCCTGAAACCTCGAAGCGGAAACGCCCCGACGTGCTCGGGAACTTGGTGGTGACCATGCTGCCCGTCATCACGATGTCGCCGCTCCGCAGACTGCCTCCGCTCGCAGCGAGATGCTCGACCAGCCACACCACCGACAGCAGCGGATTGCCGAGCACGTCGGCGCCGCGTCCGGTATCGAGGACGCTGCCGTCTTCGGTGGTGACGCTGCCTTCGACCGACGCCAGATCAGGCCAGCTCGACTGGAAGGTGCCTACGACGATGCCGGCGTTCCAGGCGTTGTCGGCAACCAGCGAGAGCATGTCGAGCGTCTTGTAGTCGCAACCCCGGTCGTCCACGATTTCGATGGCCGGCGCGACACCGTCGATGGCCGCAACGACTTCCGCGAGCGTGACGGGTTGACCAGAACGATCGGACGGCGCCAGATCGCGACCGATGCGCACCGCGATCTCGAACTCGATGCCGAAGCGGCCGTAAGCCGAAGGCTTGAGCACGGCGCCCGAAGCATGAACGCGGTCGGCGAACACGACGCCCGCTACGGGCGTGTCGATGCCGCACATCGCCTGCATGGCGGTCGATGTCAGGCCGATCTTGTAGCCAGCGCGTGAAACGGCGCGGCTCGCTGAACGGAGGGCGTTGAAACGGTCCTGCACGCGGTACGCATCGGGCATCGTCCGAATGCCGCGGGCGGCGGCGAAGGGCTCGAAGCGGCGGCTGTCGGCGTGCTGCTTCGTGAGCCATTCGGCGACGTCTTGCGCTGCGGGGAAGTCCGTTTGTTCTGTCTCCATTGCTGATCCTTGCTTCACCACTTCCCCTCGGTGGCCGCTGGCTTGTCGACAGGGGTTGCCGGCGGCCTCGCAACCGGCTTGGCCTGCATCGCCGCGGTGATCAGCCCGACCGCGTCCGGCCGCCTGCCGCGCTGCGCGAAGTCCAGGGCCGTCATGCCCTGCTGGTTCTTCATCGCAGTGTCGGCACCTTCGTCGAGCAGCAGTTTCACGCTGTCCGACGAGCCGTACATCGCGGCCATCATCAGCGGCGTGGTGCCGTTGGGCGACTGCGCGTCGATGAAGGCGAAGGCCTCGAGCAGCTTCTTCATGATCTCGACGTTGCCGCCAGAGGCCGCATAGTGCAAGGGCGTCCAGCCCGGTTTATTGACGTCGGCATCGCGGGCCATCAGCTTGGCGACGATGTCCTGCTGGCCTTTGAGCGCCGCCATCATCAGCGGACTTTCGTCCTGCGCGTTGCGAGCCTCGACGTTGGTTTTGGGCGAAGCGATCAGTACCTCGATGACGCGCGGCGATGGCTCGCGCATGGCGATCAACAGGCCGGTCTGGCCTTTTTCATCCTTGGTGTTGGGGTCGAAACCGCGTTTGATCAGATCGGAGACGCCGCTTGCGTTGTCGCCACGCACAGCCCTGAAAAAGTCATCGAACGAGCCAGCATGCGCTGAAAAAGAACAATAGAAAACAACAAGATACAGAGCTTGTTTAAAGTGATACTTCATTTAAGGACGGCGGCTTTGGCACCGCTGAAAAGGGTTTCGAAATTGTCGCTCGTGGCCTTGGCGATGGCTTCGATCGGCAGTTGCCGCAACGCTGCGATCTGCCGGGCCACGAAGGGCACATACGACGGGTTGTTGGTCTTGCCGCGGTACGGTACCGGGGCGAGGTAGGGGCTGTCGGTTTCGATCAGCATGCGATCGAGCGGGACGAAGGCGGCCACGTCGCGAAGGTCTTGCGCCTTCTTGAAGGTCAGGATGCCGGAGAACGAAATGTAGAAACCGAGGTCGAGGGCGGCGCGCGCCACCTCGGCCGTTTCGGTAAAACAATGGAAGACGCCGCCGGCGGCATTTCCGGTGGCGTCTTCGCCCTCCTCCTTCAGGATCTCCAGCGTGTCGGCCGAGGCTTCGCGGGTGTGGATCACCAGCGGCTTGCGCGTTTGCTGCGCGGCGCGGATGTGCACGCGAAAGCGATCGCGCTGCCATTCCATGTCGGCGACGCTGCGGCCGCCCTTGCGCTCTTCCATCTGGTAATAGTCGAGCCCGGTTTCGCCGATGGCGATGACCTTTGGCAAGGCGGCGCGCTCGACCAGATCGGCGACGCTCGGCTCGGCGATGTCTTCGTTGTCCGGATGCACGCCGACGCTGGCCCAGAAGTTGTCGTAGCGCGCAGCCAGTGCCTGGACTTCGGCGAACTCTTCAAGGGTGGTGCAGATGCAGAGCGCCCGATCGACCTGCGCTTCGGCCATGGCCGCGCGGATCTGCGGCATCTGCTCGGCGAGTTCGGGGTACGTAAGGTGGCAGTGAGAGTCGGTGAACATGCCCCGATTGTCGCCAACCGCAGAAGACCGCGCCGATCACCGCGACGCTGATGGCGCGGGTCGGCGCGCTTAGATCGTTTGCGTAGCGCGGTCGGATGCCATCGTGCCGCCGAGCGCTTCTTCGATGCGCGCCTTGAGCTGGCGCGACTTGTCGTCCGACGGAAAGCGGATGCCGACGCCCGGTGATCGATTGCCGGCCGCGCGTGCCGGTGTGATCCAGGCGACCTTGCCGGCCACCGGATAGCGCTGCGGATCGTCCGGCAGCGTGAGCAGCACATAGACATCGTCGCCCAGCCGGTACTCGCGCGAGGTCGGGATGAAGATGCCGCCTTCGGCGAACAGCGGAATGTAGGCCGCGTACAGCGCGCCCTTTTCCTTGATCGCCAGTTGGATGACGCTGGGCCGGGCCGGGCCTGTCGCTGCCGTGCCGCTGAACCCGGCGGATGGTGGAATGAAGGGTGTATTCATGGGCGTTGTGCGGCGGAGTTTAGGGTGCTTCGTGCTTCGCTCACAAGGGCCTCGAGCATCAAGCCGGCGTTGAACGGATGATCCGCGGTTTTTGCCGCATTCGCGAGCGACTTCGACCAGCGCGCCAACGCGATGTGCGAGGGCACTGCCGGCAGGTCGGCCGTCTCGAAGAAACGGGGCGCGGCACCGCAGCCCGTGGCCATCAGGTCGTGACACACCTTTTGCAGCGCGTCGATGGCCTGCGCGGGTGCATGGTCCGCAAGCGCACTGACATCCCCTCGCAGCATGGCTTTGGGAAACAACGACCAGGCCTTCGGCGAGCGACCGCTTTGCGCCAGCCGCAGCGCATTCGAAGGCCGGCCGCCGGCCGCACGCAACAGGCCAGCGACATCGGCATCCGGCACGCCGTGCGCGACCATCCAGGCGTGGGCGTCCGACGCCTCCGGCCACGGCAGCGTGAAGCCGAGGCAGCGACTGCGAATGGTCGGCAGCAGCTGCCACGCGGCCTCGCTGGCGAGCACGAAGCGGATATCGCCGACCGGCTCTTCCAGCGTTTTCAGCAGTGCGTTGGCCGTGATGTGGTTCATGCGCTCGGCCGGATACACCAGCACGACCTTGCCGCGACCGCGTGCGCTGGTGCGCTGGGCAAAGCCGACCGCGTCGCGCATCGCCTCGACCCGGATCTCGCGGCTCGGCTTGCGCTTTTTATCGTCGATGTCGGACTGCGACTTTTCGTCCAGCGGCCAGCCGAGTTCCATCATCGCGACCTCCGGCATAAGCACGCAGAGGTCGGCGTGGGTACGAACCTCGATAGCGTGGCAGCTGGTGCAGTGGCCGCAGGCGGTGCCGTCATCCTTGGGCTCCTCGCACAGCCAGGCAGAGGCGAGCGCCAAGGCGAGTTCGTACTGGCCGAGGCCGGATGCGCCTTGCAGCAACCAGGCATGACCGCGCTGCCGAAGCAGATCGGCGAGTGGCACGCGCAACCAGGGCGACAGAACGGGTGCTGGGTTTCCGACACCGGTAGCGACAGGTTTTTGGGTGCTCATATCGATGCGCCCGTACTTCTGGCGATGAGTCCGCGATCGAACAATGCGGCCTCGATCTGCTGCCAGACCTGGTCGCGCGCCTGGCTGGCGTCGATGCGAACGAAGCGCTCGGCGCCTGCTGCGCGCTCGGCATAGCCCGCTGCCACGCGCCGGAAAAATTCGACCGGCTGCGACTCGAACTTGTCGGGCACGCGGGCGCCGGCCAGGCGCTCTGCGGCGATGGCGGGGGCCAGGTCGAACCAGAGCGTGATGTCGGGCTGCAAGAGTGCGTTGCCTGCACTGCTCGCCCCGCCCAAATCCGCGCGACCGCCTTGCACCCAACGCTCCAGCGTCGACAGCACCGTCGTATCGAACCCGCGCCCCGCTCCCTGATAGGCGAAGGTCGCATCGGTGAACCGATCGCACAGCACTACATCGCCACGTGCCAGCGCAGGCTCGATTACCTTCAGCACATGATCACGTCGCGCCGCGAAGACCAGCAGGGATTCGGTCAGCGCATCCATCGGCTGCTCGAGGATCAGGCCGCGCAGCGTTTCCGCGAGCGGCGTGCCACCAGGCTCTCGCGTGCGCGTCACGGTGCGGCCCTGTGCCTTGAACAGAACTGCCAGCGCATCGATGTGGCTGGATTTCCCGGCGCCGTCGATGCCCTCCAGCGTCAAAAACAAACCCCTCATTGACCGCCTCTCTGGTACTTGTTGACCGCGCGGTTGTGCTCGTCGAGCGAGCTGCTGAACTGGCTCGTGCCATCGCCGCGCGAAACAAAATAGAGCGACCGGCTGCGCGCCGGTTGCACCGCGGCAAGCAAGGCGGCCTTGCCCGGCATCGCGATCGGCGTGGGCGGCAAGCCGGTGCGAAGGTAGGTGTTCCAGGGCGTGTCGGCTTGCAGATCGCGCTTGCGCAGGTTGCCGGCGAAGCCCGTGCCGAGCCCGTAGATCACGGTCGGGTCGGTCTGCAACGGCATGCCGACGCGCAGCCGGTTCGCGAACACCGCCGCGATTTCGGCGCGATCATTGGCCTTGCCTGTCTCTTTTTCGACAATGCTTGCCAGGATCAGTGCCTCATCGGCCGACTTAAGCGGCACATCGGTGGCGCGGGCGGCCCAGGCGGCCTCCAGCTTTTTGTCCATGGCGCGCATTGCCCGTTGCAGCAGGGCGACGTCGGTCGATCCCTTGGAGTAGGTGTAGGTGTCGGGAAAGAAGCGGCCTTCAGGGTGCACGCCGGGTTTGCCGAGTTTGACCATCAGGGCGTCGTCGGTGAGGCCCATCGTGTCGGCCTTGAGTTGTTCGGACTTGGCCAGCGCCGAGCGCACCTGCCGGAAGTTCCAGCCTTCGACCAGCACGACGCTTCGCGTGGCTTCTTCTCCGCGCACCAGCACCGCGAGCAAGGTGCGTGGCGTGAGCCCACGTTCCAACTCGTAGCTGCCCGCGCGAATCTGCCGATCTTGCCCCGAAAAACGGAACCACCAGTAAAGCAATTGCGGCTGAACCTCGACGCCGGTGTCTGCCACGGCTTGTGCGATGCCACGCGGCGTGGTGCCCGGTTCGACCGACAGATCGACCGAAGGCGCCGGTAACTTGAGTGGCTGGTTGACCCACCACAAAGCCCACGCGCCGGCCCCCAGCGCAACGAAGGCGCCCAGCAGAAAAATAGTCAGAAAAAAGCGTCGCATGGGTTGGCCCTGCAGGTCGAGCGGAACAGGGTCGGCCATGATAATTCAGCCATGACCTCTGTCGTTCTCAATGGGGTAACCCCCGCGCTCTCCACCCTCGGCGTCATCCGTGCCGAAGGCCCCGACGCCGCCAGCTTCTTGCACGGCCAGCTGACGCAAGACTTCGCGCTCCTCGGCGCGGGCGAAGCGCGCCTCGCAGCGCTGTGCACCGCAAAGGGGCGGATGATCGCCAGCTTCATCGGTATCAAGCCGCAGCCCGAAACCATCCTGCTGGTGTGCAGCAAAGACATCCTGGCTGCAACGCTCAAGCGCCTGTCGATGTTCGTGATGCGCGCCAAAGCCAAGCTGACGGATGCAAGTGCTGAGTTCGTTGTTTACGGTCTGGCTGGCACTGCGATTGCCGGCAACGGCGGTGATCCGGCCGCAGCGCCCGGTCAACGCGCCGCGTTGACCGAGGTCAACCTGGTGTCGCTCTACCCCTCCGACGGCGTGCCGCGCGCGTTGTGGATCGCACCGTCCGACAGCGCTGCGCCCACCGGCACACCGCTCGACTTGGGCCTCTGGCAATGGAGCGAAGTCCGCAGCGGCATCGTGACCTTGACCACGCCGGTGGTCGAAGCTTTCGTGCCGCAGATGCTCAACTACGAGTCGGTCGGCGGGGTCAACTTCAAGAAGGGCTGCTACCCCGGCCAGGAGATCGTGGCTCGCAGCCAGTTCCGCGGCACACTGAAGCGCCGCGCTTACTTGGTTCAGGCCGATGGCGCGGTCGCAGTCGGCGACGAGGTGTTCGGCGCGTCGGATGCAGAACAATCCGTCGGGACCGTCGCGCAAGTCGCGCCAGCGCCCGACGGCGGCTGGTCGGCACTGATTTCGATGCAGGTCGCCGCGCTGGAAGCCGGGGGGCTGCACGCCGGCACTGCGAGCGGGCCGGCGCTCACAGTCGAGCCGTTGCCGTACCCGCTGCTCGAAGACATTTAACGCGTCGCGCCTGGCGACCTTTCGGATGCCTGTCGCCAATATTCCTCTTCATTTGGACATGAGCATGGGCGCATGGACACATGGAAAAACTCGCGGCGCCCGGCGCTTGAACTTCACGCGCTGGGGCGTCGGGCTTATGTTCAGTGGTTCGCGCTGACGGGCAGCTTTCTTCTCCTCCTCGGCCTGCAAGGCTGCTTCTTCAATGCGCCCCGGCTCGCAGCGTGGGAGCTCGGGGCGACCGGCCAACTGCCAGATTGCTCGGTCGCCCTCTACAGCGACTCTGTCCTTTGGGGCGCCCACAACGGCCTGAACCGCTGGCCCGATCCACCCGGCATGATGCTCCGGCGACTGCGCCCCAGATATGGAGTCACGGACCGCACGATGCCCGGCGCGAGCGCATATGCCGAGGCCATGAAGTTCACGAACATCCATCTTGCGAGCCGCATCGTCGTCCTGCAATACGGCATGAACGATGCCGGCAAAGGCTACCCTTACGAAGCAGCGCTGCGGGCCATGGTCCTGCATGTGAAGGCGCAACGCCGCACGGCGGTGATCACTGGCATTTCGAATGTTGTAGGCGGCATGGCCCTGCGCGACGAGTACGACACCACAGCGCGGCGCGTTGCAGAAGAGACCGCCGTCGAGTTCGCCGATTGGAGCCATGTCGACTTCGACCCCGCCGACATGGCGGACCCGGTGCATCCTGGGGAGGCGTACTCGGCGCGGCTGACCCAACGGCTCGCCGAAACGCTCGACCGGGTGGCGCCTGAGTGCCGCGGTGGTAGCGTCGTCGTCCCGGTCGAGTTGAGCCGCGCGTACCCCGATCAGACCGCGGCCATGCCGTGACGTCGCTTGGCGTCCGTCGCATCGGCGGACGCCAGGAAGCGGATGAGATCACCAACGGCAGCCGGCTGCTGCCCGCCTGCGAGCGGCGCCGCCGAAAAGACGGTCGTGATGCGCGCCTCCGGTGGCATCGGGCCGATCAGCTGGATTCCTTGGATGCCGATCATCTCGCTCATTTGCTGAAACCCCAATGTGGCCGCACCGCTCACGAGCAACGTTCCGACAGGCACGCCGGGCGATGCCTGCACCAGCCTCCCCTTCACTTCCGCTGCAATGCCCCAGCGCTCGAACAGCGCCATGAGCTCGACGCCGCTCGGGCCGGTCGAATAACCGATACGGTCCGCGCCCAGCACCGCACTTCGCAGTGCTTCAGCCGTCGCAATATTCGGCTGCCCGGCGCCGACGCGCACCGCGACGCCGACATCCGATCGGAAGAGGTCGGCCTTGCCGCTGCCGTCCAGCTTGCCGTTGGCGATCAGTTTGTCGATCGCCTTCGAGTCGAGTACCGCCAGGTCGAAGCGCTCCCCTTCGTCGATACGCCGCGCGGTGTCGACGCCACCCACCGACACGAAGGAGACCGGCACGCCGGAACGCTTTGAAAAGGCTTCGGCCAGGTCGGCAAGCAAGGCACGGGACGCCATGGAAGAGATGCCGCGAATGGTGGTCGTCATGGCGTCATTGAGGGGTAAGGGGCGCGCAGCGACCTGGGCATTCGCGGCACGTGTTGCCAAAGCCAGCGCGCCTGCGAGCGCAGAGATGCAGGCCTTGCGTCGATGCATGGGTGGCATCTCAATCGGGCTTGATGTGCGCATCCCGGATCAGCTTGCCGTAGCGCGCGGAATCGACCTTGAGCAAGGTCTCGAACTGCTCCGTGGGCCCTGGTAACGGTATGCCGCCGGCCGCCGCCAGCTGATCGTGGACTTCCGGCGATGCGATCGCCTTTTGCACCGCGTCATGCAGCTTTGCGATGATGGGCTTGGGCAGGCCTGCCGGCGCGACGAAGCCATACCAGACACTGGCCTCGAAGCCTGGATAGCCCGACTCGGCCACGGTAGGCACGCCGGGCAGCACCGCCGAGCGCTCGGCGCTCATCACGGCCAGCACCTTGAGCTTGCCGGCCCGGGCCAGCGGCAACGCTTCGAGCGCGTTGATGGCGACCACGTCGACATGGCCGCCCATCACGTCGGTGATGGCCTGTGCGCCACCCTTGTACGGCACATGGCGGAGGGAGAGCCCCGCGGTGTGCTGGAAAAATTCCATTGCCAAATGCGGTGTAGAGCCGTTGCCCGGCGTGGCGACGGTCAGGCTGCCGGGCTTGGCCTTGGCCGCTGCGATGAGCTCCGGCAAGGTCTTGATGGCGGAACCCTCGCTGGTCGCAAAGACGACCGGCACGCGGCCGACCAGTGAGATCGGCGTCACTTCACGGTCGAGGTCGTACGGGGCCGGCTCGAACAGCGACGGATTCACCGCCAGCGCGTTGGCCGCCAGCAGCAAGGTGTACCCGTCGGGCGCACTGGTGATCAGCGACTTCACCGCGATGTTGGTGCCGGCGCCCGGCTTGTTCTCGACGATGACAGGCTGGCCCAGCACAGCGGACATCCGCAGGCCGACCGAACGCGCGATGGCATCGACCGCGCCGCCGGCGCTGTAGCCGACGAGGATCTTGATGGGCTTGGAAGGATAGGCGTCCGCAGCCAACGCGGCGGTCGCGATGCCGAGCGAAGTGCCAAGCACCAACAAACCGGCGACGGCGAGCCAGGGGCGGCGAAGAAGATGACGACGAAAAAGTTGATTCATGGCTTGTCGGTGGGTTGAGGAACCTTGCGATCCCAGGCTTGCGGTGCGGCGTCTTTGCCGGCGACCGAATAGAGCGCGCCGGGCGCGTTACGCGTCTGCTGGAAATCTTCCAGCGACTGTCCGCGCATGGCGGCGTAGATATGCAGGTTGGAGACGCCGATCACCGCGCCCAATTTCTCGAGCATGAAAAAGATGACGCCGTAGTGGATGAGGCCGCGCCAGTCGCGGCCTCGCACCAGATCCCGTTCTTGCGCGGTCAGGCGCGCCGCCTCGAACGCGGCATCCTCGTCGGCCAGAAACGCCGAGCGATGCGCGGGCTGCGTCATGCCGTGAAGGAACTTGTTCAGCCGGTAGGCGCGAACGCTGGTCTCCAGCGTGAAGGGGTGCGTGCCGTCCAGCGCCTCGATGCCGGCAAGCTGCTCGTCGATGTGACGGCGGTGGCGTTCGACCCCGCCGCCGATCGGTGCGCTCGCCAGGTTTTCGTAGATGACGGTGGCGATGCCCGTCATCGAAGGCAGGTAGTAGGTTTGGTGCACCTTTTTCACGTTGGACGACAGTGCACCGCGCATGACCAGCCACATGATCACTTCGGCTCCCTCCATGCCACCCAGCGCGGCGAGCTCGGCCTGGGTCATCTCGGTGAGCCGCACCGGGTCGTTCTCGATGAGGTCGAGAAACTGCGCGTCCCATGCCGTGTTGTTGAAGCCGGCCCGCTCGCCATGCACCTGGTGCGACAGGCCGCCGGTGGCGACGATCGCGACCTTCAGGTCTTCCGGGTAGCTCTCGATGGCGCGCCGCAACGCCTGGCCGAGTCGCCAGCAACGCCGCGCCGAGGGCACCGGCGACTGCAGTACGCCGACCTGCAAGGGCACCACTGGGATCGGCCACGCGGGCTCGTGCGCGCACAGCAACGACATCGGCGAGAACACGCCGTGGTCGAGAGCCCGGTCCTGGAAGAACGACATGTCGAACTCGTCGGCCACCAGCGAACGGCCGATGTGTTGCGCCAACGCCGGATGGCCTGCAAGCGCCGGCAGGTCGCGTTCACCGCCACCTTCGTCCGCGACCGCATGCCGCTCCCCAACGCCAAGCGCGAATGCCGAATAGTGATCGAAGAAGAACGAGCTGACGTGGTCGTTGTAGATGAAGAAAAGGACGTCTGGCGCGCTGTCCACCAGCCAGCGCTGCACGGGCGCAAAGGCTTCGAAGATGGGCGCCCACACCGGGTCTTGCTGCTTCTTCTTGTCGAAGGCGAAGCCGATGGTGGGAGTGTGCGAACAGGCGACGGCGCCGATGATGCGAGCCATGCAAGCGCTCCTGTCAGTCGATGTAGCGCAGGCCGGCCTTGGCCAGGGGCTCGCGCATGGCGTACATGTCCAGGCCGAGTTCGCCCCTGGCGAAGCGGGCGCGTTTGTCCGTTTCGTTGGCCTCGCGCTTTTCAGCCGCATCGGCCACCTGCATCGCGAGCGAGGCCGGCACCACGACCACGCCATCGATATCGGCAATGACGACATCGCCCGGGTGCACCATGGCGCCCGCGCAGACCACGGGCACGTTGACCGATCCGAGCGTCGACTTGATGCAGCCCTTGGCGTGGATTGCACGGCTGAACACCGGGAAGTTCATCACGGCGAGGTCGCGCACATCGCGCACACCGCCGTCGATTACCAGGCCCTTGCAGCCGCGCGCCTGGAACGAGGTGGCGAGCAAGTCGCCGAAGAAGCCGTCGGTGCTGTCCGTGGTGCAGGCCGCGACAACCACGTCGCCGGGCTGAATCTGCTCGGCCGCGACATGCATCATCCAGTTGTCGCCGGGTTGCAGCAGCACGGTGACAGCCGGGCCGCAGAAGCGCGCGTCCGGGTAGATGGGGCGAATGCTGGGCTGCATCAGGCCGAGGCGGCCCAGCGCCTCGTGCACCGTCGACACACCGAAGCGCGAAAGCTTCTCGACTGCCGCCGGGTCGGCGCGCGTGATGTTGCGATGAACGACGCCGAGTTGCTGGAGCGTGTGCGTGATTGACATGATCAAAGTCCTTTCGCGGCGAGCGCGCGGTCGAGCCGCGGGAAGACGCGGCGCGCATTGCCTTCATAAATCTGCTTGCGGGCGGTCGTGTCCAGCGAAGAGGCTTCGATGTAGCGCTTGGTGTCGTCGAAGTAGTGCCCCGTCTCGGGGTCGATGCCACGCACCGCGCCGATCATCTCGCTGGCGAACAGGATGTTGTCGACCGGTATCACCTTGGTCAGCAGGTCGATGCCCGGCTGGTGGTAGACGCAAGTGTCGAAGAAGATGTTCTTCAGCAGATGGTCTTGCAGCAACGGCTTCTTCATCTCCTGCGCCAGGCCGCGAAAGCGGCCCCAGTGGTACGGCACGGCGCCGCCGCCATGCGGGATGAGAAAGCGAAGCGTCGGAAAATCCTTGAACAGGTCCGAGGTGAGGCACTGCATGAAGGCGGTGGTGTCGGCATTCAGGTAGTGCGCGCCGGTGGTGTGAAAGCACGCATTGCAACTGGTGCTGACGTGAATCATCGCGGGGATGTCGTACTCGACCATCTTTTCGTAGATCGGATACCAGTGCCGATCCGACAAGGGCGGCGAAGTCCAGTGACCGCCTGAAGGGTCTGGATTCAGATTGATGCCGACGGTGCCGAATTCACGCACGCAGCGTTCCAGTTCGGGGATGCAGGTCGAGGGGTCGACGCCTGGCGACTGCGGCAGCATGGCCACCGGGACGAACGCGTCGGGAAAGAGCTGCGACACCCGAAAGCAGAGTTCGTTGCAAATCGCGGCCCACGTCGAAGACACCTCGAAGTCGCCGATGTGATGCGCCATGAAACTGGCACGCGGCGAGAAGAGCGTGAGGTCGAGGCCGCGCTCGCGCATCAATCGCAACTGGTTGCTTTCGATGGAGTCGCGCAGTGCGTCGTCGCTGATGCGCAGCTCCGAAGCACGCGGCATGGACGTGCCGTCGCGGAGGGCGCCGATCTGCCGGTTGCGCCAATCTTCCAGAGCTTTGGGCGCCGTGGTGTAGTGGCCGTGACAGTCGATGATCATGTGGGCTAATCCGTCGAGATGCTGTGGGGTTGAGGGAGATGGGGTGCCGACGCAGTGCATGGCTTGCCACGACGGCGAGTATGTCGGCGAGCCCCCGCGAGCGCGATGCATTCGACTTGATCTGACACCAGACTTATTTATCAAAACGGGTTTACACTGACGCGCAATGCGAATGCCATCAAGGCGACAATTCGCGAAATGAAGCCTACGCGGCAACGCTACAAACTTATCGACGACGCCCGCACCGACGCTGAGGTCGACACGCACTTCGACGCGCTGGACATCAACCTGCGCCATCTTCGGGTTTGCCTCGCCGTCGCAACGGCCGGCAGCGCTGCAGGTGCAGCGGAAAGTCTTTACCGCGTGGCTTCTGCGGTGACGCGCTCCATTACCGAACTGGAACACGCGCTCGGTCGCCCGCTGTTCGATCGCCGCGCCCGCGGGATGACGTTGAACTCCTATGGCGAACTCGTGATGGCGCGTGCACGGCGCATCGAGCAAGTGTTCGCGGAGGCCGGAGGCCAGCTCCTGGCACGGGGCTGCATCGCAGCCTCGGTGGACGTTCGCTCGCGCTTCGCCACGATCCTCAATGGCCGGCGACTGGCGGTCATCGCGACCCTGGTCGAAAAGCGAAACATGGCACTGGTTGCGCGCGAGTTCGGTATCACGCAGCCAGCGATCAGCAGCGCGCTGAAAGATCTTGAAGACGGTCTCAGCACCCCGTTGCTGGAACGCGGTGCGCGCGGTATGCGACCGACTCCGGCGGGCGACATCGTGGCTTTCCACTTCAAACGGGCGCTTGCCGAACTGCGCCACGTCGGGCCCGACCTGGCAGCCAGCGAAGGCACGCTGCGAGGCAGCGTCCACATCGGCGCCCTGCCTCTCGGCCGCACGCAAATCCTGCCGCTCGCCATCGCATCGCTGTTGCGACGCCACCCGCACTTGCACGTGGCCACAGTTGAAAGCCCGTACGACGCCCTGGTGGCGTCGCTGCGCAACGGCGACATCGACTTCATCCTCGGCGCGCTGCGCGGCGAGGCCAGGGATCTTCAGCAAGAGGCGCTGTTCGAAGACCGCATTTCGGTGATCGCGCGTGCAGGTCACCCACTCGCAGACAGTTCACGCATCGACTTCGATGCGCTGCTTCAGGCGCGGTGGGCGCTCTCACGGCAAGGGTCACCCTCGCGCGAACTGCTCGAGCGGTTTTTCTCCGGCGCAAGGCAGGTCCCGCCTGCCCCCGCCGTGGAAACTGGCGATCTCGCGGTGCTGCGCGGTCTGCTCCTGGAGAGCGACATGCTGACCGCCCTCTCCCCGCACCAGCTGCGCTACGAAATCCGTGACGGCAGTCTGGTGGTGCTGGATTTCCCGCTTGAAGCGACACGCCGCAAGATTGGCATCACGCAACGGCTCGGTGCGTTCCCGTCTCCTGGCGCTCGGGCATTGATGGATGAAATCGCCTTGCTGATCGCGCGGTCGCCGGATTTTTCAAGCTGACGCGCGCTACCGTTGCAGCCGGTGGCGCAATCACATCGGCCGCCGCTGATGCGGTCCGCTTAGGCTACCCCGCAGTGTCAGAGCACGCGACGCATCTCGATGTGCGCGATGCCCGCCTCGTCGAACGGCGCACCCGACACCGCATAGCCGAGCTGCCGATAGAAGGCCTCCGCACTGCGTTGCGCGTACAGCGTCAGCGCCCGATCACCCCGCGCTCGGGCAGCGTCTTCCAGTGTCTTCATGACCGCGGCGCCGTGCCCGCCGCCGCGCAGCGTGCGATGCACCGCCATGCGACCGATGCGCCCGACGCCCTCTGACGCCGGGAGCAATCGTCCGGTCGCGATCACCTGGCCGAGCCGGTTGCGCGACACCGCGTGCAACGAGCTTTCGTCATGGTCGTCCCACTCGTCTTCCTCTGTGATCTTCTGTTCCTCGATAAAGACGACGCGACGCAACGCGCTGGCAGCTTCGCACAGCGTCGACCAGTCGCCGGTCTGCATGGCATGTACCGCGCCACCGGCCTCGTAGTCGGTAAAGAGCTGGCGCAATACCGGAGGCACCGGCTTCGATGTTTGCGTCGCCGGGTCCGCAAAGACGTACACCAGCTCGCAGGTGACCAGCAATTCATCGCCGCGGAATAGCCCGCCATGAAACACGATCGACGAGGTGCCGACGCGCGCGCACTTCATGGCGACATCGAGCACGTCGTCCATGCGCGCCGACGCGGCGAATTCGATCGTCGCCTTGCGCACATAGAGGTCGCCGCCGAGCATCGGCATCGCCTCTTCGTAAGGCAGCGCCAGCGCGCGCCAGTAGTCGGCGATGGCGGTGTCGAAGTACATCAGGTAGTGCGCGTTGAAGACGATCTTCTGCATGTCGACTTCGGCCCAGCGCACGCGGAGGCGGTGAAAGAAGCGGAAGTCGTTGCGCTGTTCGTTCATCGGGTTCTTGATTTCGGTCATGGTCTCAGTCGGCGTTTTGGTCATGGTTCGAGTGCTTGCCTGAGTGCTTTTGCGGCGTCGTCCTGCGCTTGCAGCGCCTCGGGAATGGCGCGGCCCATCTTGATGAACTCATGGATCACGCCGCGATAGATTTCCAGGTCGACGGCAACGCCAGCGGCGCGCAGTTTGTCGGCATACGCCACGCCTTCGTCGACCAGCGGATCGCATTCGGCAAGGCCGATCCACGCCGGCGCCACCCCATCGACATCGTCGGCATTGAGCGGTGCGAAGCGCCAGTCGTCGCGATCGGCCGGCGTGCGCACGTACTGGCCGAAGAAGTAACTGATGAGCGATTCGGTCAGCAGCGGACCGTCGGCGAACTTGCGATGCGACGGTGTGTCCTGGTGCGCCGTCATGCCCGGATAGATCAGCAGCTGCAATGCGAGCGGCAAGCCCGCGTCGCGTGCCAGGATGGCGCAAACCGCGGCCAGCGTGCCGCCAGCGCTGTCGCCACCGACCGCCATGCGGGCTGCGTCGAGGCCGAGCTTGGAACCCTGCCTTGCGATGAACTCGAAGGCGTCCCAGGCATCGTCCGCCGCGGTGGGGAACCTGTATTCGGGTGCGAGCCGGTAGTCGACCGACACCACCGCACAACCGCTCTTGCTGCTCAACACGCGGCAGAGCGTGTCGTGCGTCGCAATGCTGCCGACGGTGAAGCCACCACCATGAAAGTAGAGGAGCACCGGCAGCCTCTTTTTAGACGGCACAGCAATCGGCGCATACAGCCGCGCTGGCAAGTCGAATCCATCGCGTGCGGCAATCATGAAATCCTCTACGCGTGCCAGCTCAGGCTTGGGCACTTCGAGCACGCCAGAGCCTTTTTCATAGGCCGCCTTCGCTTCTTCGGCGGACACCTGATCGAGCGGAGGATGCCCGGCCCGCGCCATGCGTTCGACCACGCCCGCCATCTTCGGCGTGAGCCTCATGCGCGGGTTCCTGAAGCTTCATACGCGACAGCGGCAAGGGTTTTTTGCGTGTGCAAGACTCTCTCCTGTTGTTAGATTGGGCGGCTCGAATCCTACCGTCCGCACGCAAACCCGCTCTATGTCCCTCATCCAGTACCTCACCACGATCCAGTTCGAATTCGGCGCCATCAAGCTGTTGAGCAGCGAGTGCGCGCGCATCGGTATCAATCGGCCGCTGATCGTCACCGACGCCGGGGTCCGTGCAGCCGGCGTGCTGCAAAAAGCGCTCGATGCGCTGGGCGATCTCGATGTCGCGGTGTTCGACCAGACACCTTCCAACCCGACCGAAGCCGCCGTGCGCGCCGCTGTCGAGATGTACCGCGCGCACCGCTGCGACGGCCTCATCGCCGTCGGCGGCGGCTCGGCCATCGACTGCGCCAAGGGTGTCGCCATCGCAGCCACGCATGAAGGTCCGCTCAAGACATACGCGACCATCGAAGGCGGCTCGCCCAAGATCACCGATGCGGTGGTGCCGCTGATCGCCGTACCGACCACCAGCGGCACCGGCAGCGAAGTGGCGCGCGGCGCCATCGTCATCGTCGACGACCATCGCAAGCTCGGCTTCCACAGCTGGTTTTTGATGCCGAAGGCGGCCATTTGCGACCCGGAGCTCACGCTCGGCCTGCCGCCACGCCTGACTGCCGCGACCGGCATGGACGCCATCGCGCACTGCATGGAGACCTTCATGTCGGCCGCCTTCAATCCGCCGGCCGACGGCATCGGGCTCGACGGCCTGGAGCGCGCCTGGCTGCACATCGAGCGCGCCACCAAAGACGGCAGCGACCGCGAAGCGCGGCTCAATTTGATGAGCGCGTCGATGCAGGGCGCCATGGCGTTTCAGAAGGGGTTGGGTTGCGTGCACTCGCTCAGCCACAGCCTGGGCGGCGTCGATCCCCGCCTGCACCACGGCACGCTCAACGCACTCTTCCTGCCAGCGGTCATCCACTTCAACGCGGCGGCCGAATCGGTCCAGAAAGACCGGCGTCTGCAGCGCATGGCGCAAGCCATGCATCTCGAAACGGCCAGCGATCTGGGGGATGCGATTCGCGACATGAGCGCGCGCCTCGGCTTACCCAAGGGGCTGGCAGAAGTCGGCGTGAACCCTGATCAGTTCGAGAAGATCATCGACGGCGCGATGGCCGACCACTGTCATCTGACCAACCCACGACGCGCCACCCGCGACAACTACCGCGAGATGCTCGAAGCATCGATGTGAGCGCGATAAACGCGCGGCATGAACGTGACCTAAAGCGGTAGCACTTCACCGATGTCGTCGTGCTGCAATCGCTCGGCGAGCTCGTCGGCCAGCCGCTGCGCCTCTCGCGTCGCCCGTCCCCAAGCGGCGATGCGTGCGGCAGGATCGTCGGCGAAGTGCACGAAGTCGTTGCGGTCGGGCAGCTTGCCGTTGGGCAGGCTCCTCACCCAATCGGCATCGGGCGCCAGCACGACCATGCGGTCCAGAAAGCCGGTCGGCTTGTGGCGCCACTTCAGGCTCTTGTCGAGCCAGCCCGGCACCACTGCGCGCTGAAAGTGCGGATACAACACCAGGCCGTCGTCGGTCGGCTGGTAGTCGAGGTGCAGGTGGTAGTCGGTGATGCCGCCGTCCCAGTACGCGCCCGGTGGCGCACCCGGAATGTCGTGCACCGCCTCCAGCAAGAATGGGATCGAGCACGAAGCCTGGATCACCAGCTTGAAGTTGGCATCGCTCAGGTCGAGCCGGCGCGTCTTGAAGTCGTTGGTGCCGAAGGGCAGCGCGGCCCCCGCCGTTGAAAACACGCAGCGCTCCAGCCATGCGCCCAGACTCTTGCGGTGGATGCTGTTGGTGGCAAATGCAGCGAGGTAGCCGAAAGGCGTGCGCGCCCTGCCCTCGCGCCCGAGGATGTGCCGCCCGCGCGAGGTGACGACATGCAGCTTGTAGCGCGGGTGCTTCAGAACCTCACCGATGCGCCCGCCGAAGAAGGCCTTCAGGTTCTCGGAAAAGCGCTGGCTGACCTGGCGTGCCGTCAGGCGCTTTTGTCCCGGCGGCACGTCGAAGCGCTGCTGCACGTAGTCGTGCTCGAAGCGCCCGAAAGCCTTGACCGGATCGTCGAGGCAGGCCGTCGCAAGCCGCCACGCGCCGATCGACGCACCGACCAGGTTCACCGTTTGCGTTGACCGTGACAGCCAATCGCCGAACAGAAAGCGGTCGATCGGCCCGAGGATCAAGCCCTTGGGGCCCCCAGCCGCACCGGGAATCGTGCGCACGTCTTTGGGCTTCAGGCCGTGGCGTTCGATATGGGCCCGGGCCACGGGGCCGGCGTAGATGCGCAGTGCTTTCATGTGATCGGATCATCAAGCAAGACGCGTGCGCCCTTTGCCCGTCGCTTGACGCAACGCCATCAAAGGCGGTCGCGTAACCGCATCAGTTCATCGACATTGCCGGCGCATATGGCACGGAAGTCGTTGCCGATGCGGCGGTCGGCAGCCGCTGCGCGCCAGAACGCGATGGCGGCCGCGCAAGCGACGAGCCACACCTCGCGTTGAAGTGGCAGCGGCAGCACCGGCGACAGCTCACGCGCGGGCACTTCGCCACCCGCGAGCGGCGCATAGCGCATGGGCAACATGTCGTAGAGCGGCGCCAAGGCGAACCGGCCCTGTTCCGGCCGAAAGCTCAAATTCCCGGTGTGCATGTCGGTGTTGCCGATGAGCCGGCCGAACCACCACAGATGCTGCACGCGGATTTCGTCTTCCGGCGTGACCAGATCGAGTGCCGCGAGTCGCGCCATCAGCCGCGGCCATTCCATGGTGCTTTCGCCGATCAACTGGGCGTTGAGCACGTCGAGCGCGCACAGTGGGCTGCGGCCGAACGCGCCGTGCCGGTCGAAGCGTTCCACTTCCAGAAACGTGCGGCCACCGTGGACGAGCACGCGGCTCGCCGCGCAGACCACGCCCGGCATGGCGGAGGCGTGCAGCGACGCCAGGTGTTCGCACACCAGCAAGTCGGACCAGCGACGCACCGCCGCCGAGTGTTCGACGCCCGAGAACTTGACCAGCACGTGCGGCGTGGCGCTGCGGGCGAGTGTGCGTCGTGCGGTGAACTTTGGGAACTCGCCGGCGGCGCTGGAGCCTGCGACGCCCGCAGCCAGTGCGTGCCCGGCCAAATCAAGGTAGTGCTCGGCGATGCCGGATTCCGGCAATGGATCGATGGCGGCCGCCTTGGCAACGAGCCATTGTTCGCAGGCCGCTTCGCCGACGATCAGGTTGCCGCTCAGGTCGGTGCCGCGCTGGCTCATGACGAACAGCACGTCGTCGTCGCTCCACTCCAACGGGTTGGGCGCGACGGCCAGCGCCCTGTGCTCGATCTGCGCGAACTGTCGGCCCATGTAGCCTTGCGGACGCATTTGTTGCAGCGGGTATGGCGGGCCGGCCCACCAGCCGTCGCGCGCTTCGTCCGGCACCGGCCACGGCGTACCGGCCAGATCCATCCAGCTGCCCTCCGGACGCAGCGGCACGAGTTGGGTTGCGGCATGCACCTGTCCTGCCTCGTCCACGGCATACACCGGTAGCGGTGCACTGCTGCCGCGCAGCGGGCGAACCAAGGCGTAGCGTGCGCGGCGGGCCTTGCCGGCACTGACGGCCGCGTCGGCCAGCCGGTTCAGCAGCCGATGCACCGTCGGCACGCTGATCCGCAGGGCCGCCGAGAGATCATTGGCGCTGGCCGGCCCCCGCGCCAAAACTGCACGCAATTGTTCCGGGCTCGCCACCGAGGGAGTCGGCATTGCAATCAGAGAAGATCGATGAATTGATTCACATGAGTATTATTCAATGAAATCAATAGTTTAATAAAAAATGATCTTTTGATCAGAGAAGATTTATCGAGGGATCCGTTTATTTTCGCAGCCCTTGCAGCTTTGCAAATGCGCTCGCCATCTGACTGGCCGGTTGAGGCGCATTGTCTTTTCGCGAGCCCTGCTGCTGGCCGCGACCCGCTCCTTCGAACCGGTTATCGCGCGGGCCGTCACGCCGCGCCGGCGCCGCATCCAGCCGCATCGACAGCGCGATGCGCTTGCGCACCGGGTCGACCTCCATCACCTTGACCCGCACGATGTCGCCGGTCTTGACGATCTCGCGCGCGTCTTCGACGAACTTGTTCGCCAGCTGGCTCACATGCACTAGCCCATCCTGGTGCACGCCGATGTCGATGAAGGCACCGAACTGTGCGACGTTGCTCACCGTGCCTTCGAGGATCATTCCTTCGACCAAGTCCTTGATGTCTTCGACGCCGTCGTTGAAGCGCGCCACCTTGAAGTCAGGGCGCGGATCGCGGCCGGGTTTTTCGAGTTCGCCCAGGATGTCCTTGACGGTGATGACACCGAACTTCTCGTTGGCGAAGAGTTCTGGCTTGAGCGTCTTCAGCATGTCGGCACGGCCCATCAGCTCGCCTACGGCCAAGCCGGTCTTCACCATGATCTGCTCGACCAGCGGATAGGTTTCCGGGTGCACGCCGGTGATGTCCAGCGGGTTGCTGCCGCCGCGCACGCGCAGGAAGCCGGCACTCTGCTCGAAAGCCTTGGGGCCGAAGCCGGCGACTTCGAGCAGCTGCTTGCGGGTCGCGAAAGCGCCGTGCGCCTCACGCCACTTCACCACCGCCTTGGCCACGCTGCCCGACAACCCCGACACCCGCGCCAGCAGCGGCACGCTGGCGGTGTTGAGATCAACGCCGACAGAGTTCACGCAATCCTCGACCACCGCATGCAGCGTGCGCGCGAGTTCGCTTTGGTTGACGTCGTGCTGGTACTGGCCGACGCCGATCGCCTTGGGGTCGATCTTGACCAGCTCGGCCAACGGGTCTTGCAGCCGCCGCGCGATGCTGGCGGCACCTCGCAGGCTGACGTCGACGTCGGGCATCTCCTGTGACGCGAGTTCACTCGCGGAATACACGGAAGCCCCCGCCTCGCTCACCACCACCTTGTCGATCGCCATCTCCGGCGCGCCAGCCTGCACGGCCATCTTGGCAAGTAGCTTGATGAGGTCGGCGGCGAGCTTGTCGGTCTCGCGACTCGCAGTCCCGTTGCCGATCGCGATCAGGTTGACGCCGTGCTTGGCGCACAGTTTGCCGAGCGTGTGCAGCGAGCCTTCCCAATCCTTGCGGGGTTCGTGCGGAAACACGGTGACGGTTTCGACCAGCTTGCCGGTGGCGTCGACCACCGCGACCTTCACCCCTGTGCGGATGCCGGGGTCGAGGCCCATCACCACGCGCGGGCCGGCCGGTGCGGCCAGCAACAGGTCGCGCAGGTTGTCGGCGAAGACTTTGATCGCAACCTTTTCGGCGTCTTCGCGAAGGCGGGTGAACAGGTCGCGCTCGGTCGAGAGCGACAGCTTGACGCGCCATGTCCACGCTACGCACTTGCGCAGCAAGTCGTCGGCTGGCCGTGCACTGTGGCTCCAGCCCAGGTGCAGCGCGATCTTCCCTTCGGCGATCGACGGCTTGCCCGGCTCCGGCTCGACCGGCAACACCAGCTTGGCATCGAGCATCTCCAGCGTGCGGCCGCGGAACACCGCCAGCGCGCGGTGTGACGGCACCCGGCCGATCGGCTCGTCGTAGGCGAAGTAATCGCGGAACTTGGACACATCGACGTTGTGCTCGTCCTTGCCCGACATCAGCGTCGACTTGAACAGGCCTTCGCTCCAGAGCCACTCGCGCAGGCGCTGCACCAGCACCGCGTCTTCTGCCCAACGCTCCGACAGGATGTCGCGCACACCGTCGAGCACCGCCGGCACGGTGGAAAAATCCGGTCCCGGCTTGCCGTCGTCGAGCAGCGTCGCCGGCTTCAAAAAGACCAGCGCCTCGGTCGCCGGGTTCCGCGTGGGGTCGGCGAACAGCAAGTCGGCCAGCGGCTCGATGCCGAATTCGCGCGCGATCTGCCCCTTGGTGCGGCGCTTCTGCTTGAACGGCAGGTACAGGTCTTCCAGTTCCTGCTTGGTCGGCGCGAACTCGATGGCAGCGCGCAGTTCGGGCGTCAGCTTGCCTTGCTCGTCGATGCTTTTGAGCACCGCGGCGCGCCGGTCTTCCAGCTCCCTCAGGTAACTCAAGCGCGCTTCCAGCTCTCGCAGCTGGATGTCGTCGAGGCCGTCCGTGGCTTCTTTGCGATAGCGCGCGATGAATGGCACGGTCGCTCCGCCATCGAGCAGGTCGATCGCAGCCTTTATCTGGTGTTCACCGACCTTGATTTCGGCGGCGAGCTGGCGAATGATTTTTTGCATGTCTGAAGGGAGTCCCTGAGCGTGCGCCGCCAGCGGGGCCAGGGCGCGATTCGAGTGAAGCGCAGAAGTTTGCCATAGCGCTTTTTCCTGTCATGGCGCCTCCCGGGCGAGGCCCACAATGGTCTGGTGACGAGCCCGAAACCTTCGCCCGAACCACCACGCCAGCCGGTACCGCGTGCCGCTGCCGGCACACCGCTGTGGATGCTCCGAAAAGTGCTCCACGGGCTGCTGACCGCCATCTTGGTGCCGGTGCTGCTTTTCGAGGAGTGGGGTTGGACACCGCTCGCCGATCTGGTCGGCCGTTTGACGCGTCTGCCGTTGTTGGCGCGCGTAGAGGACAAGGTGCGCAACCTGCCGCCATGGGGCGCGCTGCTGGTGTTTTTCGTTCCCGTGCTTCTGTTGCTCCCGGTCAAGGTCTTGGCCCTCTTCCTGTTCAGCGAAGGCCATGCGGTCAGTGGCTGCGCGGTGCTGATCGGTGCCAAGCTGATCGGCACGGCCATCGTCGCGCGCATCTTTCAGCTGGTCGAAACAGCGCTCATGCGCATCCCGCTTTTCGCCCGCTGGTATCCGCGCTGGAAGGGGTGGAAGAACCGAGTGCTGTACTCGGTTCGCGAAAGCGCTCCGTGGCGAGCGGTCCGCGCGTTTCAAGAGGCGACGCGCCAGCGCTGGCGCCGCTTCTGGCGCCTTTGAAACGCAGTCGCCGGCGAGCAGGGCTATTTCCAGCCCTGTTCTGCTCGGTGATTCAGGAGTGACGAATCTCTGTGCCCAACACCTTCAAGCATTCGCGAATAAAGGCCGCCAGCGCTGTCCAACCCTTCGCGGAAACCATAGTCCCGTCGACGTAAGCATCGGTTGGCGACAGGTCGATGTAAGTGCCACCGGCCAGGGTTACCTCCGGCTCGCAAGCGCCCAGAGCCGCCACTTTCTTGCCGCGCACGACCCCATCGACCGCGATCAAAATTTGCACGCCGTGGCAGATGGTGAAGATCGGCTTCTTCTCTTCATGGAAGTGCCGCACCATGGCCTGGATGCGCTTGTCGGTGCGGATGTACTCCGGACCGCGGCCACCGGCGGCGTAGACGGCGTGGTATTGATCGAGTTGTTCCTGTGCCTCCGAGAACGTCTTGTTGATGGTGAAGTAATGACCCATTTTCTCGGTGTAGGTCTGATCGCCCTCGAAGTCGTGCAGCGACGTCTTGATCAAGTCGCCGGCTTTCTTGTCAGGGCAGACCACGTGGACGGTGTGGCCCACGGCCTCCATCGCCTGCTGGAATACGAAGATTTCGTATTCCTCGGTGAATTCGCCAGTAAGCATCAGGATTTTTTTTCCGGGCATGGTGTCATTCTTTCGGTTGATGATTGCTGCGTTGTGGGGAGTCAGAACGGCGAATCCGGAAAGTAATATTCCTTGGCGTTTTGCTTGGTGATGAGCGGCGCATCCAGTTTGACTGCACCACGCACGGGCGCCTGGGCTGCCAGGTTTGCCACCGTCAGATAGATCGCCGTCTTGATCATCGAAGGTGGATAAGGCGTCTCGACAGGCGTCACGGCGTCGCCGTCCATCACCTTCTTGATGATCTCCTTCATGCCATTGCCGCCCAGTGCGTACTTGATTTCCTTGCGGCCGGACTGCTTGATCGCTTCCAACACACCCAGGAGCATGTCGTCGTCGTTGGCCCAGACGGCATCGATCTTCGGATACTTGGCCAGGTAGTCCTGCATCAGCTTGAAGGCCTGGTCACTGTTCCAGTTGGCGTACTGGATGTCCAGCACCTTGAGTTCAGTGCCCTTGATGGCATCCTGGAAGCCCTTTATGCGTTCCTCGTCGATCACGGTAGGAATTCCGCGCAACACAACCAAGTTGCCCTTACCTCCCAGTTTGTCGACCAGAAACTTTGCTGTGTTGCGGCCCACGGCGATGTTGTCGCCGGCAACGTACAAGTCCTGTATCGAAGGATCGTTGAGACCACGATCGACGACGGTGATGAACGCGCCCTTGCCCTTGACCGACTTCACCGGGCCGGAGAGTTCTTCTGAACTGAAAGGCAGGATGACCAGGGCCGCAAGGTTGCGACTGGCCGACAGATCCTCCAGTGCGCTGACTTGAGCCGAAGCCGAGGGAGAGGTCTTCACCACGACGTCGATGCCCGGAAAGGCTTTGTTGATTTCCTTGGCTGCAGCTTGCGCGTGGTAAACAACGCCGGCCGTCCAGCCATGGTCCGCCGCCGGAATCGACACCGCCACCGTCTTCTTCTGTGCATGCGCTCCGCCCGCCGCCAACAGCGCACCCAGCGCCAAGCCCGCGATCCACTTTGTCTTGAACATGTTTGTCTCCGTACTTATGTAGATTTGAAAACTGCATGGACCCCCACACCGCTGCCTCGTGGGGTCCGAACGAGGCTATTTCGATTTGGAGAATCGCTGGATCAGCATCGCGATGATGATGATTGCGCCCTGCACGGCACCGACGAGGTACTCGGAGACCAGGTCGGAAAGCACCATCAGGTTGGCGATTAGCTCTAGCACGACCGCGCCGGCCAACGTGCCCCAGATACGCCCGGTACCGCCGCGCAGTACGGTGCCGCCGATGACCACCGCGGTGATCACCTGGAGCTCCCACAAAAGTCCGGTGGTCGGGGTAGCCGCGCCCAGACGCGGCACGTAGCACATGGCCGCAATCGCGACACAGGCGCCCTGGATCATGAAAGCGATGGTGCGTGTCTTCACGATAGAAATGCCCGAGTAACGGGCCACGTCCTCGTTCGCGCCCACAGCGGCACAGCGCCGGCCGTACTTCGTCTTGTAGAGGATGAAGGCGCCTGCCGCCGCAACCGCGAGCGCGATCAGGATGGGGATCGGTACCCCCGCAACCGTGCCGAAGTAGACGGGCCGGTAGATGTCGCGCAGCGAGCGGTCGATCGGAATGGTGCCGCCGTCCGACAGGTAGGTGATGAGAGCGCGAAAGATGCCCATCGTGCCCAGCGTGGCGATGAAGGCCTCGATCTTGCCGACGGTGACGATCAGTCCGTTCACGAGGCCGCAGACCAGACCGACCAGCAGGGCCACGCCCATGCCCAGGGGGATGGCCCATCCGCCGTAACCGGACGCCAACCCGTTCATGAACATGATCATGACGCCGGTGATGAAAGCGGCCATCGAGCCGACGGACAGGTCCAGTCCGCCCGAAGAGATCACGAAGGTAGCGCCGACCGCGATGATGGCGATGAAGGCACTGCGCGCAACCACGTTGCTCAGGTTGGTGGCGGACAAAAAATCGGGATTGACCAGATAGCCAATCATCAACAGCGCACCGAGTGCGAGGAAGGGTCCTGCGTCGGTCCAGCTGATCGCGAACTCTCGTTCGCGAGCGCTCGCGACAGTTGGGGGAACGTGTGGAATGGCGCTCATGTACGGCTCTCCTGGTGGACCTGGACGTCGCTGGTCGCCAGCAATGCAATGTTTTTTTCGGTCATCTGTTTGCCGGAGACCTCTCCGTTGATTCGGCCCTGGCGCATCACCAGGATGCGGTCGCAAATGCCGATCAGTTCCTGCATCTCCGACGAGATCACGATGCACGCCTTGCGCTCGCCCACGAGCCGCTGGATGAAGGCGTAAACCTGTGCCTTGTTGGCAATGTCGATGCCGCGTGTCGGCTCGTCGATGATGACCACCGAGGGCCCGGTCAGAAGTACCTTGGCCAGCAACAGCTTCTGCTGGTTGCCGCCCGACAGCTGGCCGGCCCGCACCCGTGGGCTCTTGAGCCGGATGTCGTAGTCCTGGATGCTCTGTGTCAATGCACGCTCTTCGGCGCGCCTGCGCAGCCAGGGCCCCGGATGGAATCGGCCCAGAGCCGACAGCGTCAGGTTGGGCGCCAGCCGCTCCTGCAGCAACAGGCCCTTGCCTTTGCGGTCTTCCGTCAGGTAGCCGATACCCGCATCGATGGCCTCGCGCGGCGAGCGGAGATGCACGGGATTGCCATGCAGTTCCACCTGCGCCGTGGCTGGACGCAGCCCGACGATGCCTTCGAACAACTCGGTACGCCCCGCGCCGATCATGCCGGCGAAGCCGAGGACTTCGCCCCTGTGGACCGTGAAGGACACGTCCTTGACCCACCCCGGCACGCAGGCGCTTCGCACCGCGAGCATCGGCTCGGTCGTCGACCGCAAGGCACGAGGCGGATACAGCGAGGCCAGTTCGCGCCCGACCATCAGGTGCGCCATGTCCATCTGGCTCAGCGTGTGGCCAGGGTGCGTGCTGACCATGCGGCCATCGCGCAGCACCGTCAGTCTGTCGGCGACGCGCTGCACTTCATCGAGCCGGTGACTGATGTAGAGCACCGCGATGCCCTGCGCCTTCAGGCTGAAGATGATGGTCAATAGGCGTTCGACTTCGTCGCCGGTCAGCACGGCGGTGGGTTCGTCGAAGATCACCAGCCGGTGCTCGTCCAGCAAGGCCCGGGCTATCTGTATCAGCTGCCGCTCGGCCAGCGGCACATCACGCACCAGTGCATTCGGCGAAACGTGGCAACCGAGTTCAGCCAACTTCTCGGCTGCCATGCGGCGCATCGTGCGGTCGTCCACCATTCCCATGCGGCCAAGCTCTCGGCCGAGGAACAGGTTTTGCGTCACGGTCAGCCCTTCGGCCAGCAGAATTTCCTGGTGTACCAGCACGATGCCGGCCTGTTGCGCCTGGTGCGGTGTAGCGAAGTGCACCGGCTGGCCGTCGAGTATTAGCGTGCCTGCACTAGGGCTGATGTAGCCCGACAGCAGCCCCATCAGCGTCGACTTTCCGGCGCCGTTTTCGCCGATGACGGCGTGAATCTCACCGGCCCGGATATCGAGCGTGATGTCCGAAAGCACTGTGACTGGACCATACCGCTTGCTCAAGGCGTCCGCGCGCAACAACGGGCGCATGGCGGCTGGTGCGTCGACCTGATGAAGCGGTGTTGCGCACGATGTCTGCATTCCGTGGTCCTGCAAGAGCATGTTCACGCCTTCAGTCGAACGCTGGCAGGAGACGGTCGCGCGAATGCTCGATGTGCGCACGCATCGCCGCAGCGGCGGCCTGCGGGTCACCCGCGGCAAATGCATCGAGCAATGCCTGATGCTCATCCAGCGCCTCTTCGGTGACGCGTCGGTGAAACATCAAACGAAAGATGTGGAAGTGGGTGTGCTGGAACGCGAGCGTCTCTCTGATCAGCTCGTTGCCTGCGAACGCCATGATGCTGTCGTGGAACACGCCGTCCTGCCGGGCGAACGCGGAGTAGCGCAGCCGTTCGTCGGCAGTGTCACCACGAGACATGCCACCGGCCGCCTCGCGGAGTACAGACATCTTCCTCTCGTCCATCGCAGCTGCCGCCTTGGCCGCGGCGTGCGGCTCCAGTTGCAGGCGCAGTTCATACAACTCGTCGAAACGGTGCCGCGTAATTTGAGGGGCAGCGCGGTAGCCGACGAGATGCTGCTTGACCACCAGACCCTCCCCTTCGAGACGGCCCAGCGCCTCGCGAATCGGCGTGTGAGAGACGTCAAATTCCTTGACCAGACTGTCCACCGTGATGCGCGAGCCCGGCGCGATCTTCAGCGCCATGAGCTGTCCGAAGATCGCTTCATAAACGTCCTCTGCCAAGCTGCCGGCGCGTGGGATAGCGGTGCTGTCAGGCGTCATCTCCGCCGGTCTGAGTGAAGTCATGGAACTCGGAATTCTTTGATTAGGTAGATGTTTTGACTGGCCGCAAAGGCTGCATCGTACGATACTATATCCTATACGATCCGATATAGGGATGGCTTTGGTGTTTGACCAAAAGCCAGCCGCTCGAGCTGCAGGCCCATGCTTCCACCCTCGCAATCACTCCTGAAGGACAACGACAATGACACTCTTTGCCGCACTGAGACTGCCTCGAGAAATTCTGTTCGGCAAAGGCCAGCGGCACGCGCTGCCGGCCGTCGCCCGCCGCCTGGGCCAGCGCGCGCTGGTGTGCACCGATGCGCGCCTCGCCGCGACACCCGTATTCGGCGAAATGATGGCCGCTCTAAAGGCTGCCTCCATAGAAGTCTTGGTGCATGACGGTGTACAGCCTGACGTGCCGCGTGACAGCGTGGCGCTGTGCGCTGACGAAGTCAGGTCCTTTCAGCCCGACCTAGTGATCGGCATCGGTGGCGGCAGTTGCCTGGACATGGCCAAATGCGTGTCGTTGCTGCTCGCCCATGGCGGCGCACTACAGGACTATTACGGCGAATTCAAGGTGCCCGGCCCGGTGCTTCCCATCATCGCGGTTCCGACTACCGCCGGCACCGGCTCCGAGGTCACCCCCGTCGCGGTGGTGAGCGATCCGGAGCGCACGCTGAAGATCGGCGTATCCAGCCCCTTCCTGATTCCCAGTGCGGCGATTTGCGACCCCGATCTCACGATGACCTGCCCGCCCAGCCTCACCGCGATCGCCGGTGCTGATGCCATGACCCACGCCATAGAGGCCTTCACCGCGGCCCGTAAGCCGCCCGGCCATGAACTGGCGCAACAAAACGTCTTCATCGGCAAGAGTGCACTGAGCGACCAATTCGCCCTGTACGCGATCCGACTGCTTGGGCGCAGCCTCGAGAAGGCCGTGGCCGATGGTTCGGATGAATCGGCCCGCGCCGATGTGATGATGGGTGCACTGGCCGCCGGTTGTGCCTTTGGCACTGCCGGCACGGCGGCAGCGCACGCGGTGCAGTATCCGGCAGGTGCCTTGACCGATACTGCACACGGCTTGGGCGTCGCGACGATGTTGCCCTACGTCATGAGCTACAACCGTCGCGTGTCTGCTTCGGCTTTCGCCGAGGTGGGCGAGGCACTGGGTCTGGCGCCTACCGGCAGCACCGACGAACAGGCCGATGCCGCCATCCGCGAAGTCAGCCGGCTGTTTGCAGCCATCGGCATCACGCTCACCCTTGCCGCGCTGGGCCTGACGGCAGACCAGATCGACTGGACTTGCGAGCAAGCCATCGGCATCCAGCGCCTGGTCAAGAACAACCCGCGCGCCATCGACCTTGCCGGCATGCACCAGCTCGTCCAGGCGGCCTTCGACGGCGATCTCGCCGCGGCGGCACGTTGAACTTACCTCCAGGAATCACCCGATGAACGCACGCCCTCCCTTTGCACAAACTGGCGCGCAGGCGCTTGACTTCGACTTGCTTTCGCAAGGCCTCTACGTCGGCGGCCAGTGGCGCGCAGCCAGCAGTGGGCGGACCATCGACGTCGTCGACCCCTCCACAGAGAGCGTGATTGCCGCGGTACCGGATGCCACCCTCGAAGATGCCGCCGCGGCCGTGGCGGCGGCTGCCCTGGCGGCACCGCGTTGGCGCAAAACTCCGCCGCGCGAACGCTCGGAAATTCTGCGCCGCTGCTACACGCTGATGACCGAGCGCGCAGAGATGCTCGCCCTGCTCATCTCGACAGAGAACGGCAAAGCACTGCGCGATGCCCGCGGGGAAGTGGCCTACGCCGCCGAGTTCTTTCGCTGGAACAGCGAAGAGGCGGTACGCATCACAGGTGAGTTCGGCACGGCGCCGTCGGGAGCGAACCGCATCATCGTCGACTACGTGCCAATCGGCGTTTGCGTACTGATTACGCCGTGGAACTTTCCTGCGGCCATGGCAACCCGCAAGATCGCGCCAGCCCTCGCGGCGGGCTGCACGGTCATCCTGAAGCCCGCCAGCGAGACGCCGCTAACGGCCTATGCCCTTGCCGCGCTGTACGAAGAAGCGGGCGTGCCGCTTGGCGTGGTGAATGTTCTCACCACGTCAGAACCCGGCCCCTTCACAGCTGCAATGCTGGCCGACCCGCGGGTGCGTAAGCTCTCGTTCACCGGGTCCACCAGCGTGGGCCGCAGCCTTCTCGCAGAGGCCGCCAAAAGCGTCGTCTCTTGCGCGATGGAATTGGGTGGCAACGCGCCTTTCATCGTCTTCGATGATGCGGATCTGGGAGCCGCACTCGACGGCGCCATGATCGCCAAGATGCGCAATGCGGGCGAGGCCTGCACGGCCGCCAACCGTATCTATGTGCAGTCCGGCATCCACGACGCGTTCGCACGGGGTCTGGCTGAACGGATGGCCGCCCTGAAAGTTGGCCCTGGTGCAAATGCAGACACCGAATGCGGTCCGATGATCACGCGCAAGGCGGTTCAGAAGATCGATCGGCTGGTTCAGGACGCCATAGAGCGCGGCGCCCAGGTGGTGTGCGGCTCCGCGGTTCCGGATGGCAAAGGCTTCTTTTATCCGCCAACCGTATTGACCGACGTTCCAGCCGGTGCCCTGATGGCGCACGAGGAGATCTTCGGCCCGGTTGCGCCCATCACGCGCTTTGAGACCGAGGCTGAAGTCATTGCGCGTGCCAACGATACCGAGTACGGCCTGGCTTCCTATGTGTACACACGCGATGTGGGACGCGGTATGCGAGTTGCCGCGGAATTGGAGGCCGGCATGATCGCCATCAACCGTGGGTTGGTCTCCGATCCTGCCGCGCCATTTGGCGGCGTCAAGCAGAGTGGTCTCGGCCGGGAGGGCGGGCAGCACCACGGCATCTCCGAGTACATGGAGGCGAAATACATTGCCGCCACGTTCTGAGGCATTGCGTCCATGACCGCCCTGCTTGCGCAATCTGGGGAACTGCTGTCGTTGCCCCATGGCTTTCCCAGCCTGGATGCCATCAACGAGGCCTACAACCCGCGCCTGCGTGCCGTCAATCTCGACGCTTCATTGCGACACTATGCAGAACAGAGCGAAGCAGCGCGTCGCAGCCTTCCGTATATCGCTGGCGTGCCCTACGGCCCCACGCTCGCGGAGACTTTGGACATCGTGCCGGCGCGCCGACCGGGCGCTCCGGTCTTCCTCTATATCCACGGCGGGTATTGGCGCGCCAATGCGGCACGCGACTTCAGCCACATGGCGCTCGGTCCGCACGCCTTGGGCTTCACGACCGTGCTTGTCGACTACGCGCTCTGCCCTGCCGTCACGCTGGACGAGATCGTGCGGCAGGTGCGGGCCGCGGCAACATGGGTCATCCGCCATATCGATCAGCATGGTGGAGATCCCCAACGGATTGTGATCGGTGGCCATTCAGCCGGTGGGCACTTGGGTGCGATGCTGCTTTGTACGCCGTGGCAGGAGCGCTATGGACTGCCGGCAGACCCGTTTGCCGGCGCCGTTCTCGTGAGCGGTTTGTTCGACATCGCTCCATTGCGCTATAGCTATTTACAGCCAGCGATTCAGCTTGACGAAGGGCTCGTGGCCCGCAACTCGCCACGGCATCAGGTGCGCCCGTCCCGCACGCCCCTAGTCCTCAGTTGGGGCACGCTAGAGCAGCCCTCGTTCGAACAGCAATCCACTCAAATGCATCGCGCGTGGCTGGACAAGAACAACTACGCCGAACTGCTGCCGCTTACCAACGCCGATCATTTCACCGCGATCGAGGGGTTCGAAAAGCCCGAAAGCTTGTTGTGCGACGCATTGCATCGCCTGGTCGAGGGCCGCATTCGCGCCGATTGAGCTTTGCGTCGCGGTCGCCGACGGTCAGCCGCAGGCGCCGCCCGGCTTGACCCCGGCCGCGGTCACGCTGCGCGCAATCGCAGAGGCGGCCGTCGCCGTCACGCGCTGCGCCCCCTGCGCCACGGCGTCGATGCCTGCACCGACCGGCTCGCTCGTGTCGAAGCTGCAAGCGGTGGGCACGGTTTCATCGGAGCGCTTTACGGTCCAGCTAAAGCTGCCGTCGACACGCGTTCCTTCTATGGCGTCGAAGCGGCGAACCTGTATTGCGATGCGGTAAACCGGCTGCGACGTCTGGCGCCCACCCTTGCTTGCATCGAAAGCACCAAGGCGACTGGCCACGCCACTCGACAGCGCATCGCGCAGCTCGTCCTCGAAAGACGACGCCCAACGATGCTGCTCGAGCACATTGACCTGCGCGCTGCGGTCACCGTTCTGCCGCACGACCATCTGCGGCCGCGCGAGACTCTCCGGCATCGAGAGTGGTGCGAGTTCGATGTAGAGCGGCGCAGCGCCATTACTGACCGGGAACGCGTTGCTCGCATCCGCAGCTTTCGCAGTGGCCGCAGTGCTCGCCGGCTTGGCCAGTGTGTAGTACATCGTCGGCTGGCCTGCACAGCCGGCCACGACCAGGGCGGCCAGCGTGGCCAACACCGCTGAACTCAAAAGCAACTTCATTTCTTGTCGTCCGGTTTGCCGCGCAACAGCGACTCGGGGTGGCGTTCGAGGTAGTCCGTCAATACGCGGATCGAACCGGCGGCACGCGTCAGTTCACGCAGCGTTTGCCGCACGTCCTGCTGCAGCGGCGAGTCGTCTGCGAGCGTGCGCTCGGCGGTGTTCAGCGTCTTGCGCGCGTCCTTCATGGCCGCGGTGATCTCGGGCGTCACGTCGTTGTTGATGCGGGTCACCGTGGTCTCGGCACTCTTCAATGTAGTGTCGAGCGTGGCCAGGGTCTTGCGCAGATCACCCGAGATTTCCGCGTACGGAATCTTGTTGAGCTTGGTCGCGATCTCCTGCACCTGGGTCTGGATCTCGTCCAGGCTGTTGGCAACCGTCGGCACCTCGATCGGGTTCCTGGTCATGTCGACCTTGACCGGCTTCTCCTTCGGAAAAAAGTCGAGAGCTACATAGACCTGCCCTGTGAGCAGGTTGCCGGTGCGCAGTTGGGCGCGCAGGCCGCGCGCGATCAGCGCGGAGACACGCTCTCTGCGCTCGGCCTGCTGGTCGGGCATGTCGCGTGCGCCATCGACACGCCGTAGCCGGTCGGGGTACACCGTGACCAGTACCGGCATCAGGAACGCACGCTCGCTGCGATCGAATTGCACGCCCAACGACTTGACCTCGCCGATCGTGATGCCGCGAAAGTCGACCGGCGCGCCCGGCGACAAACCACGCACCGACTGGTTGAAGTACATCAGCAGGTTCTGCGACGGGCCGTCGGGTTCCTTCATGGCAGTCTGCTCGTCTTCGGCCAGCGCGAAGGTCGTTTCGCCCTTGGCGACAGGCCCCTGCGCATCATCCGGTGCCTGAAAAGCGATGCCGCCCAGCAGGATGGTCGTGAGCGACTGGGTTCGCAGCGTGAAACCGCTGGCACTCAGCTGAGCATCGATGCCGCTGGCGTGCCAGAAGCGTGTGTTGACGCCAATGAACTTGTCGTAAGGCGTGTTGATGAAGACCCGCAGCGTGACGCCGCGGCCATCGCCATCGAGGTCGAACGACGCGATCTGCCCGACCTTGACGCGCCGGAAATAGACCGGCGACCCGATGTCGAGCGAGCCGATGTCGCGCGAGCGCAGCTGGTACTGCGTGCCGTTGGTATCGCGCGTGATGATCGGGGGCGCCTCGAGTCCGGCGAACTCGCCGCTGCTTTCTTTAGACACTCCGGCGTCGGCGCCGATATAGGCGCCCGACAGCAAGGTGCCCAGGCCGGAAATGCCGGACGTATCGAGCCGCGGCCTCACTACCCAGTAGCGAGTGTCCTCGGCCGTGAAGCCATCGGCATCCTTGTTGAGCTGCACCAGCACGCGAACGTGCGAGCGATCGCGCGCCAGCCGGATGCGCTCGACCATGCCGATCTGCACGTCCTTGTATTTAACGGCGGTCTTGCCGGCTTCGAGGCCGTCCGCGGTCTTGAACGTCAGCACCACTTCCGGTCCGCGTTCCCAAAGGATGCGGGCCACCAGCGTGATGCCGACCAGCGCCGCGACGACCGGAATCAACCAGATCAGCGACGGTATCCAATCGCGGCGACGCACCACGCGCGGCGCGGGTACGTCGGGAATACCTGACTGCTTCGGCGCGGGCGCCGGCACGGGCTCCGCGTTTCGCTCTTCACTCATTCATTGCACTCGCTTATTCGATCCGGTTTTCGATTCATCTGATTTTCTGTCGCTGTCCCATATCAGCCGCGGATCGAAGCTGATGGACGCCAGCATGGTGAGCACCACCACCGCGGCGAAGGCGCCGATCCCGACGCCCGCCGTGACTTCGGCAAAGCCCTGAATGCGCACGAGCCCTGCCAGCAGCGACACCACGAAGACGTCCAGCATGGACCATCGGCCGATGATTTCGAGTACGTGATAGAGCTTGGCCCGCTCGAGCTGGCGCCAGTCGCTTTGCCGTTGCGCCATCACCGTCAGCACAAACAATGCCGCCAATTTGAACAGCGGCACCAGAAAGCTGGCCGTAAAGATCAGCGCTGCTAGCCCGTAGGAGCCCGACACCCAGAAAAAGATGATGCCGCTCAGGATGGTGTCTTGCTGCGTGCCGAACAGGCTGGTCGTGATCATCACCGGAAGCAGGTTTGCCGGAACGTACATCACGGCCGCGGAGATCAACAAGGCCCAGGTGCGGCGGATGCTGTCGGGCTTGCGCGTGCGCAAGCGCGTACCGCAGCGACCGCACGGCTCGCCGTCGTGAGCCTGCTGCCACACGGTGGCGCAGTGATGGCATTCGCGCAGCCCGAGCTCGGCCGCGGTGGCCAGCGTGCCGCTGCCTTCGTCGACGCAAGTGTGCGTCGATGCGTTGCCGGCCAGCCCGGCCACCCGTGTGCCGAAAGCGTTGAGCGAATTGGGCACTTTCAAGATGCTGGCTCCGATGGAAGCTCGGTCGACGGATTCGTGAACGCCATCTCCCAGAACGCCCGCGGATCGAACGACACCACCGAGGTCAGCAGCACCGTGAGCCCGACAAAAGCCCACAGTGCCGGGCCTGCCACCACCGTCGCCATGCCCGACAGCTTGACGATGGCGACCAGCACGCCCAGCAGAAAAACTTCGATCATTCCCCACGGGCGGAGCGACTGGAGCACGCGCACCAGCAGCGCGAAGCCAGGCGGCCGTGCGCCGCGCGTGAGCGGCACCAGCAGATAGAAAAGGATCAGCAGCTGCATGAGGGGGAACAGCAAGGTTGTCGCCAGCACCAGCAGCGCCACCGGCGACATGCCCTCCCCGGTCAGCGCGACCACCGCGCCGAACAACGTGGTCTGGCTGCGGCGACCCTGCAATTCGATCTCGACGATGGGAAACAGGTTGGCGATCGCGAACAGGATCAGGCTCGCCACCGTGAGCGGAAGGATGCGGCGCTTTTGCTCGCCGGCATTGCGTGCGAGTTCGGTGCCGCAGCGCTGGCAGCGCGCCACCTCACGGGGTCGCAGGGTCGCGTGCCGATAGACCGCGTCGCAGCCATCGCACACCGTCACCCCGGGAAGTTCAGTCATGCGGCGATTCTGCCCAAAGCCAGCGAACGGGTCATGCGAGCGGGCAGAATCCTCCGCATGTTTGCAGACCAAAAGGCGCCACGCGTCGCGACATCCGACCTGACCGATCCCGCCGGGCGCTCTGCCCGTCCGTTGTGGAAGACCTTTCTTTTCTTCCTCGCGCCGATGTTGCTCAGCAACATCCTGCAGTCGCTGTCCGGCACGCTCAACAACATCTACGTCGGCCAGATGCTCGGCGTCGGCGCGCTGGCGGCGGTGTCGAGCTTCTTTCCGGTGATGTTCTTTTTCATCGCCTTCGTCATCGGGCTCGGCGCCGGCGCGTCGGTGCTCATCGGCCAGGCATGGGGCGCGGGCGACGTCGACAAGGTCAAGGCCGTGGCCGGCACGACGCTCACAGTCGGCGTGCTGATGGGCCTGTTGGTCGCGCTGTTCGGCGGCGTTTTCACGACGCCGATGCTGGCCGTGCTCGGCACGCCGGCCGACGTGCTTGCGGACTCGACGCGCTACGCCCGCATCATGTTGATTGCGATGCCGGGGCTCTTCTTGTTCCTCCTGTCGACGGCCATGCTGCGCGGCGTCGGTGACACCGTCACACCGTTGATGACGCTGTTCATTTCGACGTTGACCGGCCTCCTCGTCACGCCCGCGCTGATTCGCGGCTGGGGCGGCTTGCCGCAACTCGGTGTGGCGAGTGGCGCCTGGGCCACCACGGTGGCTTTCGTCGTCGCGACGCTGTGGCTAGGCTGGCGGCTGCGCCACCGCAAGAGCCCGCTGGCGCCCGACGCGGACTTCATGCGGCACCTTCGAATCAACCCGAAACTGCTCAAGGCCGTGCTCAAGATCGGCGTGCCGACAGGTGTCCAGACCATCGTGATCGCGCTGGCCGAAATCGCGCTGCTGTCGATGGTCAACAGCTACGGGTCGAGCGCAACGGCGGCATATGGTGCGGTCAATCAGGTGGTGGCGTACGTGCAGTTCCCGGCCATCTCGATCGCGATCACCGCATCGATCCTGGGAGCCCAGGCCATTGGTGCGGGTCGTGCCGACAGGCTCGGCGCCATCGCGCGGACGGCGCTGGTCATGAACCTGTGCCTGACCGGTGGCCTGGTGCTGCTGGGCTATCTGTTCTCGCGTCACCTGATGGCCTTGTTCATCACCAGCGCGCCGGTGATCGACATCGCTCAATCACTGCTGCACATCATGCTGTGGAGCCTTGTCATCTTCGGCATGGCGTCGGCGCTGTCCGGGATCATGCGGGCCAGCGGCTCGGTGCTGGTGCCGACGCTGATCTCCATCGTGTGCATCGTCGGTGTCGAGGTGCCAGTGGCGTGGGTCGTGAGCCATCGCATCGGGCTGAACGGGGTGTGGGTGGCTTACCCGGCTGCGTTCGTGGCGATGTTGATTCTGCAAACGACTTACTACCGGGCGGTGTGGCGGAAGAAGGCGATCAAGCGGTTGGTTTGATACGGGCGTCAGCCTGCGTCCGTTTCTTCCGCCTTCGCAGCCTGTTGGTCAGTGCAGCAACTGGCTCAGAAAAAGCCGCGTGCGCTCATGCTGCGGATTGCCGAAGAAGTCTGCCGGCGCGCCCTCCTCAAGGATGGTGCCCTGGTCCATGAAGATCACGCGGTTGGCGACCTGGCGCGCGAAGCCCATCTCGTGGGTGACGGACAGCATCGTCATGCCGTCCTCGGCCAGCGAGACCATCGTGTCGAGCACCTCCTTGACCATCTCCGGGTCGAGCGCAGAGGTCGGCTCGTCGAACAGCATGACTTTCGGGCTCATGCACAGGGCACGGGCGATCGCCACGCGCTGCTGCTGGCCGCCAGAAAGCTGTGATGGGTACTTGTTCGCCTGGTCGGGGATCTTCACTTTGGTGAGGTACGCCATCGCGACTTCCTTCGCTTCCCTGGGCGCGTACTTCTTGCTCCAGATGGGCGCGAGCGTGCAGTTCTCGAGGATGGTCAGGTGCGGGAACAGGTTGAAGTGCTGGAACACCATGCCGACCTCGCGACGCACCGCGTCGATGCGCCGCATGTCGTTGGTGAGTTCGACGCGGTTGACGACGATGTTGCCCTGCTGATGTTCCTCGAGCCGGTTGATGCAGCGCAACAGCGTCGACTTGCCGGAACCCGAAGGGCCGCAGATCACGATGCGCTCGCCGCGTCGCACTTCGAGATTGATATCGCGCAGTACCTGGAATTCGCCGAACCACTTCTGCACGTTGACCATGCGGATGACCAGGTCGTTGGCAGCGTTTTGCGGCTGGATTTCTGCAAGCGTGTTCATGCGCGGACTCCGGAAGTTGAAGGCTCTATGTGCAGGCCAAGTTCGTCGACGATTCGGCGGGCGGCGGCAATGCCTTCGGGGCTCATCGGCAGCCGCGGTGGGCGGGGTCCACCGACCGGCAGGCCCATGGCCGTGAGCAGCGCCTTGGTGCCGGCCACGTATTGCTGGCCGGCGACGAAATCGATCAGCGGAAAATACTTGAAGGACAGTGCGCGTGCCTCGGCGAGCTTGCCGGCCATCACCAGATCGTAGAGCCGGGCCATCTCGGCCGGTGCGCCGTTCGACGGCACGGCCGCCCAGCCCACCGCGCCTTCGACGTACGACTCGAAGCCCATGATCCCGCCGAACACGGCCATGCGGCCGTCCGACAGCCGCATGATGTCTCGCACGCGGGTGACCTCGAGCGTCGACTCCTTGATGTAGCGGCAGTTGTCGATCTGCGAGAGCCGCGCGACCAGTGGCGGCTTCAGGTCGACATTGGTCACGGCCGGATTGTTGTAGACCATGATAGGGATGCCGATGGCGTCCGAAATGCTTTTGTAGTGCTGGTAAATCTCGTCGTCGGTCGGCGTGGAATAGAACGGCGGCAGCACCATCACGCCGTCCGCGCCGAGCGACTCGGCCATGCGGCTCTTGCGCGCAGCCACGCGGGTGTCTTCGGCAGTGGTACCGATGATCACCGGCACGCGATTGGCTGCGCGGTCGATCACGGTCCTGGCGACGAGCTCGATCTCGTCGTCGGTCATCGACAGGAACTCGCCGGTCGAGCCCAGCGGGATCAACCCGTGGATGCCCGATTCGATCTGCCAGTCGACATAGCGCTCCAGCGCTGAAACGTCGACCTCGCCCGCCGCATCGAAGGGCGTCACCATGATGGTGTAAGTACCGCGAAAGTGGTTCATTTTTCGGTCGTCCTCAACATTTGTTGTCGAGCAGTCCGGACGCGACCAGCGCGGCGCGGATGCGAGTCTTGTCATCGTCGGCGAGCGGCAGCAGTGGCAGGCGCGGATCGGGATGCGGCAGGCGCCCGAGCATGTGCAGCGCGGTCTTCATGCGGTTGTGGCTGTCGAGGTACGGTGCGCGATAGAAGGCGCGGCACAGCGGCACCAGCCGATCGTTCACGGCTCGGGCGGCGTCGAGCCGGCCGGCCGCGACGGCCTCGTGCAGTTCGACCAGCAACGGCGCGGCAACGCTGCCGATGCCCGACAGGATGCCGTCGGCACCATAGGTGAGCGAGGCGAAAAGCCAGCTGTTGTTGGTCGTCAGCATCGTGACCGGACGGTCGAGGCGGCGGATGGCGCGCAGGTTGTCTTCATACAGTTCAGGCACGTCGGTACCGTCCTTGATGGCGACGATATCGGGCACTTCGCTGCACAAACGCACCAGCAGGCCGGTGGAAAAAGCGATGCCCGAAGAACGCGACAACTGAAACAGCACGATAGGCAATCGCGTGGCCCCGGCTACGTCCTTGACGAAGCGCAGCGCCATCTCGGGACGCAGGGCCGAACCGCCTCCAAACAGCATCGGTGGAAAGAGCAGCAGTGCCGAGGCGCCCGCCTCCGCCGCGTCGACCGCCAGCGCGCAGGCATCACGCGTGTCTTCCGCCACGACGCCCGCGACCACAGGTATCCGGCCGGCGGCCCGCACGGCCACGTCCACCACATGCGCGCGCTCCAGCCGGTTGAGCGACGAAGTTTCGCCAGCGTGGCCATTGACCACCACGGCGCGCACGCCGGCGGTGGACGCCACTTCATGCACATGGGCCGCAAGCGCGACGTCGTCGATGGCGCCGCCGGGCGCAAAGGGGGTAAGCGTGGCGGGCCAGATGCCGCCCACGCCGGAAACCGGGAATGTCATGAAGCCCTATGAAACCCTGTAGGTAAGGTGCCGGAAGTATGCAACATGACTGGAATCGATTGCAATAACTCGCCTAACCTCAAGGGGAATAGCTAGGGTCAAATTTGACTTGTACGCTGTGCAAGACTTACAGTAAGAGAATGCAATCGTTTTCATTTTTAGCTGTTTATTTGTTTCAGCCATGAGCGTCACCCTGCGCGATGTGGCGCGTGCCGCAGACGTTTCCATCGCTACTGCGTCGCGCGCCCTCGCCGGCTCGAACCTGACCAACCAGGCGACGCAACGGCACGTGGTCGCCGTCGCCGCAGCGCTCGGCTATCGCACCAATACGGCAGCCCGCGCGCTCCGGACGCGCAAGTCGCGCCTCATCGGGCTGACAGTCCACAACCTTGAAAACGCATCCTTTCGCGTGCTGGCCTCGGTCGTGCAGTCCCGCATGCAGACTCTCGGATACCAGGTCATCCTGAGCATCAGCAACGACGATGCCGAGCAGGAACGCGAGATCTTCAAGACCCTCGTGGACCACAACGTCGACGGCGTCATTGCCGTGCCGACCGGCGCCAATGGCGCGGCCCTGCTGGCCATGGAACACGCCGACATTCCGGTCATCTGCGCCGTGCGGCGTGTGGCCGGTGCGTCGCTCGAATCCATCCTGGCCGCCGACATGGATGGCGCGTACGCCGGCACACAACACCTGCTGGGTCTGGGACATCGGCGCATCGGTTTGATCGTGGGGCCTGGTGATACGACTTCGGGCAAGGAACGGCTCGCGGGCTATACCCGGGCCATGCAGGAAGCGGGCCTGCCCATCGATCCGACCCTCATCCACCGCGGTCGCTACGTCCCCGAGACCGGCGTGGCGGGCGCCAACGCGATGCTGTCGCTTCCAGCGCCGCCAACGGCCCTGTTCGTGGCGAACCACGAGTCGTCAGTCGGCGTGCTGCGCGTGATCTCGGAGCGCGGCCTCGCCATCTCACTGGACCTGTCTTTGCTGTTCTACGAAGACTCGCCCTGGTTTCAGTGGCATCGCCCCGCCATCAGCGTTGTCGACAGCGGTGCCGCCGACATGGCGAACCTCGCGGTCGACCGTCTTATGTCCCGCCTCGGCGGCGTGGCCAACAGTGGCCGCGAATACCGCATCGGCTCGCGGCTCGTCGAACGCGCTTCGTGCAGCGCACTGCCCAACACCTCGAGCACGACCTGAAACATCCCCAAAGCAACCCATGCCCTATGTAGAAGTTCTGGCGCCACGCGCCGCCGACACCGGAAAGCGCAAAGTGGTCGAGGCCGTCACCGAGGGCATCGTCCGTGGTTTCGATGTCGCGCCCTCGACGGTGACGATCTATTTCGTACCGATCGCCCACGGCGACTACGCGCACGCCGGCCAGTTCGGCCTGCCCGCGAGCGACAGCCGCGTCTTCGTGAAGGTGCATGCGTATCGCCGCAGCGCTGACCAGCGCCGCGCCGTTGCCGAATCCATGACGCCGGCCATCGCCGCGTGCTTCGACACGGCGGCCCACAACGTCGCCATCTATTTCATGGACCGCGAGCGCGACGAGGTGGCGCACGAAGGCCACCTAGCGAGCGACGAGGTTTCCGAAAGCGCCAAAACCTCTGCTGCGCCATGAATCATTTTTATAACGAAGACCAGATGTCGGTGCGCGATACCGCACGCCGTTTCGCCGAGGCCGCGGTTCTGCCGCGCGCCGCCGCGATCGACCGCGAAGACACCTTCGACCGCACGCTCTATCGCGGCATGGCTGGCCTGGGCCTGTTTGGCATCAGCCTGCCGGAATCGTCGGGCGGCTCGGGCCTGGACACGGTCAGCCTTTGCCTCGTGATGGAGGAAATCGCGCGCTGCTCGGCCGCCATCGGCAATGCTTTCGCCATCCCCGTGGAAGCAGCGCTGTTTCTTCACCATCACGGCAACGAGAGCCAGAAGGCGCTGATCCCCGGCATCCTCGATGGATCGATCGTGTTCGCCACCGCCATGACCGAACCCGACTTCGGCTCCGATGCCGCGAGCATCCAAACCACCGCCCGGGTGACCGACGACGGCTATGTTCTCAACGGCACCAAGGCCTGGGTCACCCTCGGTGGCGTGGCCGACCGCATCATGGTCTTCGCGCGCACCGGCAAGGAAGCCGGCCACCGTTCGATCAGCTGCTTTCTGGTCGATGCGTCGTCACCGGGCGTGAGCCGCGGCAAGAACGAGGAACTGCTGGGCATGCACGGCCTGGAGGATTGCCAGATCGTGCTGCAGGACGTGCATGTGCCCAAGACCGCGCTCATCGGCGCCGAGAACCAGGCCTTCAAGACGGCCATGGGCAACTTCAACTTCAGTCGCCTCCTGATGTCGTCGATGGCGCTGGGCATGGCGCAGGCCGCGATGGAAGACGCGGTGGCCTACGCCACCACGCGCAAGCAGTTCGGCGAGCCGATCATGAACTTCCAGGCCATTCAGTTCATGGTGGCCGACATGTCGACCGACATCGCCGCGGCGCGCCTGCTCATCCACTACGCGTCGCGCGTGTTCGACGCCGGCCTGCCCTACGCCAAGGAAGCGGCGCACGCCAAGCTCTTCACCACCGACATGGCGATGAAGCATGTATCGAACGCGCTGCAGGTGCATGGCGGCAACGGCTACTCGCGCGAGTATCGGATCGAGCGAATCTTCCGTGACGTGCGCCTCGCCCAGATCTACGAAGGCACCAACCAGATCCAGCGCCTGATCATCGCCAAGCAGGTCGAGAAAGAACTGGCCTGAAGGGGCCGCGACCATGATCCATTGCATCACCCCCGACGAAGCCGCTGCGCTGTTGAAAGACGGCGACATGGTGCTGGCCGGCGGCAACGGCGGTTCGGGCGTACCCGAGGCCGTGTTCGAAGCCATCGAACGCCGCTTCCTGTCCGGCGACGGGCCGCACGGCATCACTCTCTTCCACATCACCGGCGTCGGTGCGCTGACAGAAAAAGGCATGTGCCGTTTCGCGCACAAGGGCCTCGTCAAGCGCGTGATCGGCGGTAACTTCGGCATGCAGTTGCCCTTCATGAAGCTGGTGCTCGACCAGGAACTGGAGGCCTACAACTTTCCGCAGGGCGTGATGACGCACCTGTGCCGCGCGATGGCCGGCCGCCAGCCCGGCGTGCTGACGCACGTGGGTCTGGAAACGTACATGGACCCGCGGCAGGAAGGCGGCCGCATGAACGCGCGCACGACTGAAAAGCTGGTCGAACTGGTCGCCATCGACGGCAAGGACTATCTGTTCTATCGCGCGCCCGGCGTGCCTTCAGTGGCGCTGATCCGCGGCACCTCGGCGGATGAAGACGGCTACGTCAGCATGGAACATGAAGCCACTGCGCGAGAAGACCTGTCGATGGCGCAGGCCGTGCACAACGCCGGCGGCACCGTGATCTGCCAGGTCAAGCGTGTCGTCAAGCGCGGCACGCTGCATCCGCACATGGTGAAGATCCCCGGCTTCCTGATCGACCACTTCGTGGTGCAGCCCGATCAGATGCAAACCTACGCGACCCACTTCGATCCGGCGCGCTGCGGCGAGACCATCGTTCCAAGTTCGAGCATCGCGCCCGACCCGCTGGACGCGCGCCGCGTGGTGGCGCGCAGAGCGGCCTTCGAGCTGCGCCCGCGCGACGTGGTGAACCTCGGCGTCGGCCTTTCGGCCATGATCCCCAATGTCGCGGCCGAGGAAGGCATCGACGAGATGATCACGCTCACCGTCGAGTCGGGTGCGGTCGGTGGCGTGCCGGGCCATGCACGCGAGTTCGGCACTTCGGTCAACCCGCGGGTCATCCTCGACCAGTCGTATCAGTTCGACTTCTACGACGGCGGCGGCCTGAGTTGCGCCTTCCTGTCGTTTGCACAGGTCGACAGGCACGGCAACGTCAACGTCACCCGCTTCGGCAAGCGCTATGACGGCGCCGGCGGCTTCATCAACATCACGCAGAACACGAAGCGGCTGGTGTTCAACGGCTCGCTGACCGGTGGCGACTTCGATATCGGCGTGGTCGACAACGCGCTCTCCATCCGCCGCGACGGCAAATTCAAAAAGTTCGTCCCAGAGGTCGACCAGATCAGCTTCTCGGGTCGCCTGGCTCGCGAGCGCGGACAGCACGTGACCTTCATCACCGACCGCGCCGTGTTCGAAATGGAGCCGACTGGCCTCGTGCTGACCGAGATCGCTCCGGGCGTGCGGCTGCAGGAAGACGTGCTCGACCAGATTGGCTTTGCGGTGCGTATCAGCGAATCGATCAAGACCATGGACGAGCGCATTTTCCGGCCCGGACCGATGGGGATTCGCGAGAGCTTCATCGCACAGGCGCCGCGCCACATTGCCGGGCAAGAATCGTCATGACGAGCACGACCTCAGCGACCACCTACCCCGACGTCTACTTCGAGGACGTCGTCATCGGCGCCGAGATGCGCAGCGCCAGCCACGTGGTGAATGCCGAAGACATCGGCAGCTTTTGCGGCCTTACGCGCGACCACCATCCGCTGCACACCGATGCCGCCTACGCGCGCTCGCGCGGCTTTCCCGGCGTGATCGCGCATGGCCTTTTCGGCGTGGCGCTCATGGAAGGCCTCAAGACCGAAATGAAGATCTACGAGAACAGCTCCATCGCCTCGCTGGGCTGGGATCGGGTGCGCTTCTTGCAACCCGTTGTTGCAGGCGACGAGGTTCACGTGGTGTTCCGCTTCACCGAAAAAAGAATGTCCGCACGCGGTGGCCGCGGCGTGGTCACAGAGGCGCTGCAGTTGATCAATCAATGCGGCGACAGCGTGATCGAGGCAGTGCATACGGCGCTGGTTTTGTGTCGGCCCGCCGACACCGCGCCCTGAGTCGTTTGCCGTCAGTCTCCCTTCCCTTCCCGTTAATTCAACCCATCCCGGCGTTCACGAAAGACTCTCATGCAACTCTCCAAATTGATCTGCAGCCTTTTCATCGGTGCCACGCTGTGCGGGCAAGCCATGGCGCAAAGCTGCGCGCCCAAGGTTTCGGCCGACCATCTGGTCGCGCCCGGCAAGCTGCAGATGTCGATCAACCCGACCCTGCCGCCGCAACAGTTCGTCGATGACAAGGGCGAACTGCAAGGCCTCAACGTCGAGCTCGGCCGTGCCGTCGCGCAGAAGCTGTGCTTGGAGGCCGTGTTCGTCCGCATGGACATGCCGCCGATGGTGCCCGCGCTGCAAGCCGGCCGGTTCGACGCCATCAACACGGGGATGTTCTGGACCGAAGAACGCTCCAAGCTGATGTTCATGATCCCTTATGGCCAGCAAGCCATGAGCATCTTCACCACGCCAAGCAGCACGTTCAAGATCACCAAGTTCGAAGACCTGTCGGGTCATGTGGTGGGCATCGAAACCGGCACCTACCAGGAACGCAAGTCGCGCGAGTTCAACGCACTGATGGTCGAAAAGGGCCTGAAGACGATTGACTTCCGCACCTTCCAGACCGCTTCGGAAACCACCGCCGCCTTGCGCGCCGGCCAGCTCGAAGCCGCCATCAACTCCGACGACACCGCGCTCTCGTATGTCGAACGCGGCATCGCCAAAGTCTGGGTCAGCGGCATCTACGGCACCGACATCACGCTGGACTTCCGCGACAAGACCACCGCGCTCGCCGTGTCGGATGCACTCAAGCAGATTAAGACGGAAGGCACGTACGACAAACTGTTCGACAAGTTCAAAATGACGCGCCTCAAAGACCCGAGCTTCGACATCCGCGGCCCAGGCCCTGCCCCCAAGTAATCCGTCTCGCTGATTCCGCCAAGGGCCGACCGTGTTCAATTTCGATGCTTATCTGTCTTACCTGATCAACCCCTACTTGCTGGGGGGTGTCGGGATCACGATCGGGCTGACGGTTGCCACGATCATCCTCGGCCTGGCGCTGGCTTTGCCGCTGGCGCTCGGCCGCATGTCGAGCGACCGGCTTTTCTCGGTGCCGGCGCGGCTCTATGTGTGGATCTTTCGCGGCACGCCGCTGCTTGTGCAGATCGTCATCATCTACACCGGCCTGCCACAGCTGGGCATTCGATTCGACGTGCTCACCTCGGCCGTACTGGCGCTCAGCCTGAACGAGGCGGCCTACCTGTCGGAGACGATACGGGCCGGTTTTTCGGCCGTCGCCAAGGGCCAGATCGAAGCCGCCAAAGCGCTCAGTCTGTCGCGCTTTGCAACGCTCAGGCTCGTTACGCTGCCGCAAGTGATCCGGATCATCATTCCGCCGCTCGGCAACTCGTTCAACGGGTTGCTGAAGGCCACGTCGCTGGCGTCCGTCATCTCGATGGAAGAGCTGATGCGCCGCGCCCAGGTGGTGATGCAGGCCAAGTTCGAAGTGCTCGAGCTGTACTGCGTCGCCGCCACCTTCTACCTCGTCCTGACTTCGCTGTGGGACATCGTGCAGGGCCGCCTCGAACGGCACTATGGCAAGGGCTATGCAGCCGACGAAAAGAGGATGCCCGCGATGCGCGCGCCGGTCGCGGCCTGACGCCGGAGCTGCGGGCTGCAGCTGCCGGCCAAGAGTGGCCAGCAGCGCCGGCGTTCGACTTAGTCGATCAATCGGTCTTGGCGCCGATCGTCTTCAGCGCCGGCTGATCCCGGTGGCGGGCGCCGTACATGTTGCGCAAGCGCATGTCGGCCGCCTTGGCATGAGCGGCGCGCGCGGCGTCATCGAGGTCGCTCGCAGGCGCCGGCTCGTGATCGAAATAGTTGTGGATATCGACACCACGCACCAGTGAAGCCGACTCCCGCTCGGTCAGGCTGCGCACCGATGTCGCGAGGTAGCGCGCCGCCACGCCGATGCGGCTGTCCCACCCTTTGTTCATGCCCGATGCATGCAGCGTGCGGCTGTCATGCACCGACACCTCACCGGCGCGCAGCAGCACATCGACCGCACGCGATTCGTCCACGCCTTTGGCAACCTGGCCGCTGATCAGCATGTTCTTCTCGCTGGCCTGCGTAACTATTTCGAGGCGGGGCGCAACGTGGCTGCCGGGGATGTAGCGCAGCGGCCCGTTGTCGGCATTGACGTCAGACAGCGCGATCCATACCGTGACCTGGATCTGCGGCTCGATGTGCCAGTAGGTGTCGTCGACATGCCAGGGCACAAAGCGCTCGTCACCCGCCCCCTTGATGAAGAACTCCGTCGACCAGAGCAGGATGTCCGGCCCCACCACTTGCTGCGCCAGGTCGAGCACCGCGGGCTCGCGCACGAGGTCTGCCAGCCAGGTGAAAAGCAGGTGAGGCTTCTGCGTGTACAGGCCTTGAAACTTGCCGCCGAGCGAGGCTTGCGAGGCCTCCAGTTTGCGGCGGTAGTCGGCCGCTTTCTCCGGGCTCAGCGCACGGATGGGGAACTGGAAGCCATCGGTTTGATAGCGGGCCGACAACGTGACGGGGTGGACGGTTTGATCGGAGGCAGTGGCGCTCAATGGATTCCTTTGCGGGGCAATGGTGTTGCCGAAGCATGATCCATTCCAGAACGTCTACGAAGTGCACACCACGCTCGAGGCGCTGACGCGCCGACTCGAAAGTTAAGCCGTGTCCTCTTTGTCGTCGCTGCGCGCGATGCGGCTCTGCATGTACTGCAACGCATGCGTGATGAACGCCTGCGCCAACCTTGCGCGGGGTTTGTCGCGCACGAACAGCCCGCACACCGGAATCGCGATGCGCGGCCTGAAGCGATGCACGTCGAAGGCCGGTTCCGTCGATTGATGCGCCGTCATTTCATCGACGAAGCCGATGCCCAATCCCCTGGCGACCAGAGGGCTCACGATGTTGGCGAAGCGCGCCTCGATGTCTGGGTGATAGTGATGGGACGAACGCTCGAAAGCCTGCGCGATCATGGCGCCCAGGGGGCTTACCGGCGGCGGCCCGACAACGCGGCGCCCCCGCAGATCGAAGGGCGTCAGCACGGGCAACCCCGCCAGCACGTCGCCCTTCGGCGAGATGCACATCATCTCGGCCTCGACGAGCACTTCGCGCGTCAGGCTCGGGCGCACCGGAGGCTTCATCGCGATGCCGAGGTCGGCGCTGCCGCTTTCGACACCTTCGAGCAACGGCTCCATCCGCATGGCTTCGATCGTCACCTGCACGTCCGGATGGTCGGCCATGAAGAGCGCCAGCACCGGCGGAATGAGGTACTGCGAAAGCTCCGACGTTGTGTGGATGCGCAACACGCCGGCGCGCCCGGTGCGCAAATCCCAGGCCTTGCGCTGCACGGCTTCGTGCACGAGGAACAGCGGCTCAGCGTCGGCCATGAGCAGTTGCGCATCTGCCGTCGGCACCAGCCGATTGCTCACCCGGTCGAACAGCGCGATGCCGAGCTTGCTCTCTGTCAGCTTGATGGCGTTGCTCACCGCCGGCTGCGACATGCCGAGCTCTTCAGCGGCGCCGATGGTGGTCCGGTAGCGCATGACCGCGCGGAGCACTTCTAGCTGACGAAGGTTGATGAGCGAACGAAATTGAGGGTCGGACATGGCGATGGATTCAGACCCGACAGAGCATTGGGTCGCACCATGATAGCGGTCGATTTCGGTGCGCCGTACGCACCATCACGACGTATATCGGCGGCCTATAGTCCGCCCCTTCAACTGAATTGAACGCACTCCTTCGCACTCGCTATTCTTTTTATTTTCCAGCCGCGACGCTCGTTGCGCAGGTCTCTTCGTCAATCCAGGAATCATCATGAAATTCGCCCTTCTGCGCAGCGTCATTGCCATCGCCGTGCTCGCCGGTCCGCTCTCCGGCATGGTCGTTTCCGCACAGACCTGCACCCCCACCATCCCGAAGACCGAGCTGGTCTCCGAGGGCAAGATCATGCTGTCGACCAACCCCACACTGCCGCCACTGCAGTTCGTCGATGCATCAGGCGAATTGAAGGGCATGAACATCGACCTCGCCGCCGAACTCGGCAAGCGTCTGTGCCTCAAGGCCGAGACCGTCCGGATGGATTTCCCGGCCATGATCGGTGCGCTGAAGTCCGCCCGTTTCGACGGGATCAACACCGGCATGTTCTTCACCGAAGAACGCTCCAAGGTGATGTGGACCATTCCGTACGCGATGGCCGCGATCGACATCGTCGCGCTGCCGGGCAGCAAGCGAACCATTGCGTCGTCGGAAGCGCTCACCGATCTCAGCATCGGCGTAGAGGCCGATTCGTACCAGGAGCGCTGGCTGAAGGAGCGCGAGAAAGACAACGTCGCCAAGGGCCGCAAGTCGCTCAAGATCCTGTCTTTCCCGACCGCCAGCGAAGTCATGGCCGGCTTGCGTGCCGGCCAGTTCGACGTCGCCGCGTTCCCCAACTACGCGGGGGGTGCTTTCGTGAAAGCCGGTCAGGTCACGATGTTGTTGCCGGCCCAGGGTGCCTCGCCGACCATGATGAGCTTTCGCTCGAAGGTGGTGGCCGATGCCGTCGTCAAGGCCTTCAACGACATGATCAAGGACGGCACCTACGACCGCGTGCTCGACCAGTACGGCATGACCAAGCTGCCGGAGAAAGTCATTGCAATCCGTGGCACCGGCCCGGTGTAATCGGCGGCGTCAGGATCGCAGCGAGGCCACGCGTGCTTCGCCAGCGGCCAGCAGCAAGTCGATGTCGTTGCTGGTCAGCACGAAGCGCATGCCGGCCTCGATGTGACGGCGCAGCAGCGCCGGGTCGACGATGCCGGCCAGGCCTGCGTGCTTGCCATGTGCCTTGCAAGCAGCGATGACCGTTGCGAAAGCGGCCTCGATGGCCGGATCTTGGAGCTGCCCCGGGATGCCCAACTCCAGCGAGAGGTCGTTGCTGCCGATGAGCAGCACGTCGACACCCGGCACCGCGGCGATGCTGTCGGCATTCGCGATAGCGCGTGGCGATTCGAGCATCACGATGCACAGCAACTCGGCGTTGGCAGCCGCCATAGCGTCTGGTGCCGGATGGCGCTTGTAGTCGAAGTGCGGCTGCAGGCCGAAGAACGACCGCATGCCGTAAGGCGGGTATTTGCAGGCGCGCACCGCCGCGGCGGCCTCGTCGGCATCGTCGACGTGCGGAATGATGATGCCTTGCGCGCCACCATCGAGCAGCCTCGAGATGTCTGGCGAGTTCTTGCCCGGCACACGCACCAGCGGCGCGATGCCGAGCGGTAAAGCAGCCGCAGAAATATTGGCCGCAGCGGCGGCATCGACCGGCGAATGCTCTATGTCGATGAACAGAAAGTCAAAGCCGCAGCGCAATGCGAGGCCGGCCACCGCAGCGCCGGTGAACTGCTGCACACCCATGCCGAGAACGGTCTCGCCGGCCTCCAAACGACGGCGCGCCAAGTTGGGTCGGATCATCTGAGAGACCTTGGGAACGATCGGTGCCATCTCAGTAGCCTCCTACTTCACCGCGCACCTGGAACTGGCCGCGTCCGGGTCGACCGAGCCACTGCTCGCCGTCGACGATGAGTTCGCCGCGCGAGGCCTCCGCGCGCGTGCCCGACTCGTAGTCGTCGCAGGTGGTCGAGTCGCCGAAGGTGTTGTCGAGATGCGTGTGGACATCGACGCCGCCGGGCAGCACCCGCAGACCGGCGGCGTCGATCACCTGCGTGTCAGGCCCGACGTCGAGGTGCTTGCCGATGGCGGCGATCTGGCCGTCTTCGAGCAGCAAGTCGGCGCGGTAGTCGTCGACCGCAGTGACGATGCGGCCGTTGCGGATCAGGGTTTTGGTCATGGGCTTCTTGTGTGGGAGTCTTCGCGAATTTCAGAGTCCGGCGGCTCGCAACGCCTGCGCCAACATGGCGATTTCATCGGCTGGCAGCGGGCCCATCGGCGGCCGCATCGCATCGCTCGGGATGCGGCCGAGGAGCTTCAGGCAGGCCTTGAGACGCGCGTTGGCATGGCCGCCCGGTGCGGTGCCGTAGATGGCTTTCGCCAATTGATAGATGCGGTCGTTGAAAGCGCGCGCCGCAGCGAGGTCGCCCGCCTCCATCGCGCGGTACAGGCCGACGACCAACTCCGGCGTGATGCAGGCCAGGCTCACCAGGCTGCCTTCGGTGCCGATCGCGAAGCAGGTCAGCAAGTGCTCGTCGCCCGACGCCATCACCATCACGTTCGGCGCGACGCGTTGCACCATCCGCCGGTTCGCCTCGTAAGCGGCGCTCTCCCAGCTGCCCTCCTTGATGCCGATGACGTTGGGCAACTGCACCAGCCGCTCCAGCACGTCGGCCGTGTAGCCGAGCGTGCCGGCGCGCACGCCGGCCTGGTAGAGAAAGAGCGGCAGGCGGCTGTTGGCGGTGGCGATGCGGTGGTGCCGCACGGCCAAGTCCGCATCCTGCGAAAGCGCCCAGGAGAACGGCGGGAACACCAGCACCGCGTCGGCACCGGCCTGCGCCGCGTCGTCGACATGGCGCTGCGCTTCGAGGCTGTCTTCGGCGTTGATGCCGCACACCAGCAGCGTGTGTGCCGGACACGCTTGGCGGGCAATCTCGACCACGCGGCGCTTGTCTTCGCGGCCGAACATGAAGTTCTCGCCGGCGTGGCCGTTGATCAGGAGGCCGGTGATGCCGTCGGCGCGTGACACCGAGGACAGGTGTGCGGCCAGAGTGTCTTCGTCGATGCTGCCATCGGGGAGCAGCGGGCACACGGTGGCGGCGTGGATGCCGCGGAAGTGGTCGAAGGGTTCGGAGGACATGGCGGCACGCGGTAGAAGACTGCGGCCACCTTAGCCGCGCGGCGCAGAGCGGATCAATGCGTTTTGGGGGCGGGACTATAAGTGCGTCGAATAGGCTGCAGTGGGCTGACGCTATCGCGGATGTGAGCAGATCATGAAGTTGGGCACGTCGGCTGGAAAGACAGCTTGCGCGACTACTGCCGGCCGTCTTTGCGGGGCCAGGGCCACAACCATGACGCGCGCTATTGAACGGGCGGGGTGACCAGGTCTTTCCTGCGGTCTGCGATCGTCTGGTGCTAGTCCGAACCGACGAGTTGCGCGGGTAATTTCGATGACCGCTATGCAGCGGTTGCTGTCGGTCGTGCCGTGCCAGCGGCGGGCTACTATCGGCCACAACCGGACTTTCAACAACCACTATCTAACTACGTGTTCTTCGCCTTGAACTTTTTCAATATTCTCAAAAGAACGGAGATGGCCGCGCTCGTCGCCTTGCTCGTCGTGTCGCTTGCGGCTGCAGCATTTGTTGGGACACAGAACTACGTGGCAGACGCTCCGGTTTTGTCGACGCCGAATGCTGCTGCACTGACGTTCACTTATGCTTTTGTTATAGGCTGCGGCCCTGCTTTCCTACTGGGGGCACCTCTTTACTCCGCTCTTCACCAATGCGGATGGGCGACTTGGAGTGCCGCCACGGCTTTGGGTGTGCTTCCGGGAATGTTGTTTCTACTGCTCGATGCGGAACGCTTATTTGCGCAGTGGTTTCTTGTGTGCGGGCTAGCTGTTGCTCTGCTTACGCACGCTGTATATAAACGTTGGCAGAGGTAGTTCAGCCTATGTGCGGTATGCCAACTTTCGGCCAACTGCAGACGTTCGCCAGAGCCACAGAAAAGGTGCCCGTTGAAAGCCATCACCGTCGAAATCACGCGCCTCGTTGACGACAGCGCGTATCCACGCCTGGTGGAATGCCTCCTGGTCGACGCGCAAGGCCATGCCCATCGGTTCGTTGAAAAGGACGCCGTCGTGAGTGCCACACCGGTCATCGTCGTTGGGCTCCCCCGGCCGGGCGTTCTGGCTTGCGAGGTCGAGTTGGAGTGTGTGGACGCAGCAGGCCGGGCGTTGGTCCGTGTGTCGACGACGAGGCCTTGGGGAGTCGAGTCCACCGCCGGAAGCAGCACCTTTGTTCTGCTGGCCGAGCAGCTCCAAGAGGTCTGAGCATCGGGCAGAATCCGGCCTAAGCGAACTTCTGCTTTGGGCCACTAGCCTGACGCTCGCTCCACAACATAGATTGCATGTCGTGGGGCGGGGTGAGGGCTGTGCCCCGGACAACTTCAGGTGACCTCCGCGGTCGTTGCGCAGGTCCGCTTCAGGTGCCCAAGCGGCCATTCGATGCGCGGAACTGGACGTCGGCAATCAGTCTTAAATGGTCGTTCGGCCCGCGGCACTGAAGGACCGTTTCTAGCTGAATCAACCGACCGGCGGACGCGACACAGTGACGCCGCGCGACAGCTATCCAGTCCACTGATAGTCCCGCGCGGAATTTGAATAGGCCGCCACGGCCTTCCCGCGCCGCGCCGCGACTATTCTGAAAAGCAGCCCCGCTCTTCAGGAACCCCCATGCTCTCCGGCTTCAAGGTCATCAGCTTCAACCACTTCCACGCCGGCCCGATGGCGGCTCAGCTGCTGGCCGACATGGGCGCGGACGTTATCGCGGTGGAGCCGCTCGATGGCGCCTTTCACCGCAACTGGGCGGTCGCCAACCACTTCGTTGCGGGCCAGAGCGTGAACCTGCTGACGACCGGTCGCAACAAGCGCAGCCTGGCGCTCGACATGAAGTCGGAGGCTGGCAAGGCGGTCGCGCGCAAGCTGGTGGAAAACGCCGACGTGGTGATGGAGAACTTCCGGCCCGGTGCGATGGCACGCCTGGGCCTGGGCTACGAACAGGTCAAGGCCTTCAACCTGCGCATCGTCTACGCATCGGTCAGCGGCTACGGCGCCAGCGGGCCTGACCGCGACTTGCCGGGGCAAGACCTGTTGCTGCAAGCGCGCTCCGGATTCGCCGCACGCACCGGACGCGCCGACGGGCCGCCGACGCCGGCCGGCCCTGTCATCGTCGACCAGCACGCCGCGTCGTTGCTGGCGATGGGCATCCTCGCCGCACTGCTGTCGCGCGAGCGCACCGGGCAAGGTCGCCTGGTCGAAGGCAGCCTGTTGCAATCGGCCATCGACCTGCAGGCCGAGTCGATGACGGCGTGGATGAACGGCGCGCGCTCGGCGACCTCGCGCGGCCCGCACGGGCTTGCGAGCTGGTGCGGATCGGGGCCGTCGGGCATCCACGCGACAGCCGACGGTCACATGGCGATCTCGATGGCGGCGCCGGCCGATCTGGCAGTGGCACTCGACCTGCCCGAACTCGCCGGTTTCGACACCGCCGACAGCTTTTCGAAGAGCACCGAGATCACGCGCATCGTCGCGCAGCGCATGCCCGCGCGCACCACCGCGGAATGGCTGCCGTTGCTGGCCGCGCGCGGCATCTGGCACATGCCGGTGAAAGATTACGACGAGCTCCGCGACGATGCGCAGCTCGCGCACTTGGGCGTGTTCATCGATGCCGAGAGCGTCGAGGGCGCGCCGATCACGATGCTCAACCACCCGTTGCGTTACGACGGCGCGGCGCCTCCCGTGCGATGGGCGCCGCAACGGCTCGGCATGCAGACGCGCGAGGTGCTTAGCGAGATCGGCTATGGCGCCGACGAGATCGATGCGCTGATTGCTTCGCGAGCGGTCGGCGAACCGCCGGCGCCCTCCTCCAACTGATCACATCCATCCCATGTTCGACTTCTCCACCCCGCCCGACATGCAACTGCTCGTCGACACCGTGCGCCGCTTCGTCACCCAGGAAGTGCAGCCGCTCGAAAACGAAACCGAAGCGCTCGGCCACGTGCCGCTCGAAGCCTTGCAGCGCGTGCGCGGCAAAGCGCAGGAGCTGGGCCTGTTCGCGATGAACATGCCGGAAGACTGCGGCGGCGGCGGGCTCGACAACGTGACCATGTGCCTGGTCGAAGAAGAGTTCGGCAAGACCTCCGATGCACTCATCCGCCGCGTGTTCGGCCAGGTCTATCCGATGCTGCTGCCCTGCAATGCCGCACAGCGCGAGAAGTACCTGTTGCCTACGGTGAAGGGCGACAAGATCTGCGCGATGGCCATCACCGAGCCGGGCGCCGGCTCCGACGCCGCATCGATATCGACCACCGCGCGACTCGATGGCGACCACTGGGTGCTCAACGGCGGCAAGCACTTCATCAGCGACGGTGATATCGCCGACTACGTGATCGTGATGGCGCTCACCGACAAGGAGAAGCGGGCCCGTGGCGGCATCACGCTGTTCCTGGTCGACAAGGGAACTCCCGGCTTCAGCGTGAACCGCGTGCAGCCGATGATGGGCCACCGCGGCTACGGCCATGCCGAACTCTCCTTCGACGAATGCCGCATTCCGGTTGATGCGGTGCTGGGCGAAGTCGGCGGCGGCTTCAAGCTGATCATGAACAGCGTGGCCGGCATCCGGCTCGCGCACATCGGCGCGCGTGCCGTTGGCATGGCGTCGCGCGTGCTGGAGATGATGCGCACTTATGCGGCCGAACGTAAGCAATTCGGCCAACCCATCGGCGATTTCCAGATGGTGCAGCAGATGATCGCGGACTCGGCCACCGAGATCTTCGCGACGCGGATGATGGTGCTCAACACGGCATGGGAACTCGACCAGGGCCGCGAGCCGCGCGACAAGGTGTCGATGGTCAAGCTCTATGCCTCCGAGATGATCGGCCGCGTGGCCGACCGCGGCATCCAGGTCTTCGGCGGCATGGGCTTCTGCAAGGACTTGCCGCTGGAGCGCATCTACCGCGACAGCCGCGTGACTCGCCTGTACGACGGCACGTCGGAGATCCACCGCATGCTGATCGCCAAGGCCGTCATCAAGAACGGGCTCGTGCTTTGAACGGGCGGCCCGCGCTCAAGGTCGGCGACGCCATGTCGTTTCGCAAGACCCTCACCGTCGCCGAGCAGGCGATGTTCACCGGCATCAGCGGCAACATGGCGCCGCTCTACGTCGACAAGCGCGCAGCCGAGGCGGCCGGCTTCGACAACATGCTGGCCTTCGAGCTGAGCGCGATCGCGCTGGCGACCACGGCGCTGAATCGCGTCGCCGGCGTCGCATGGCGGCTCGGCGGCTTGCAGATCGACTTCGCGATGCCGGTGCTGGTGGGCGAGACGGTCGAGTCGCGCATCGAGGTGCTCGACGTTGCGGACGACGCCGTGTCTTGCAGCGTGCGGTGCACCAAGTCTACCGGTGAGGTGATGGCACAAGGCACGGCCAGGCTTGTGCCCGTGCAAGCGCGCGGCTGAAAAAACGAATCAGCGCCATGTACGAACTCAAACCCTTCGACAGCCTGCATGTCGGCGACTGCGTGTCGGTGCGCAAGACCATCACCGAAGCCGACGGCGCGCTCTACATCGCGGCCACCGGGGACTTCGGCCCGGTGCACGTCGACGACAGCTATGCCCAGACCACGCGCTTCGGCAAGCGGCTTGCGCCCGGCATCATGGTTGCCGGCATCTGCACCAGCGTGCTGACCGCCGAACTCGCGGGCACGCTGGGCGTGTCGATCGAAGACCGCTTCTGGTTCACCGGGCCGGTGTTCTACGGCGACACCATCGAGTTCAAGGTCTGGATCGCACAGATGAACGCCGGTACGCGCACCGTGACCTGGCAGGCCAGCGCGGTGAACGAAGCCGACAAGGAAGTGCTGAAGGCCGAGGCCACGCTTAAGTTCCCGCGGGTGAAGCCGAAGGTGGCGGCATGACGGGCATCTCGACTGCGGTTGCGGCGCCTCAACTTCACATGGTCCGCGTCGATGTCGATCCCGCGCATGAGGACGCTTTCAACCGCTGGTACGAAGAAGTGCACGTGCCCGCGCTGCTGGCCTGCCCTGGCTGGTTGTCGGCACGGCGCTTCGTGTCGCTCGAAGGCGGCCCCAAGTACGCGGCCATCTATGAAGTGGCCGGCGACTGGGTCTACGACACGCCGGAGTTCCATGCAGTGAAGGGATTTATGGATTTCACGCCGCATGTGCGCAACTTCATGCGGCAGCGCTTCGCGCCGATGGGAAAGTAGCGGCCCCGCTCGCGCGTTGCGTCGTGGCAGCGACGTTGTGCAGCCACATCGTTTTGTCCGCTCAGGTTGTGGATGCGTTCAATGTTCGCTCGAACAACGCGAGCAGATGGCGCGCGAACAAGTCCATGTTCATCGCGCGGTCGGTCTCGCCGGTCATCACGGTTTCCAACGCCACAGAATCGCCAACTACTGCCAGACAGACGCGGCCTGCCGGGTCGCCGTACGGACTGCCGACCGGCCCCGCGGCACCGCTCTCGCTGATGCCCCAGGTCGCGCGATGGATGTCGCGTGCCTTGCCGGCAACGAGCTGCGCATAGGGCTCGGTTTCTCCCCGAAGACCGGCCATGTCGTCGGTGGTCAGACCAAGCAAACCCTTGCCGGCACGGCGCGAGTAGACGACCGCGCCACCGAGGAAATAGGCCGACGCGCCGGGGATCGCAAGCAGCGCTGCGGAGACGAGTCCGCCAGCCGATGATTCCGTGACCGCAACGGTTTCTCCGCGCGCACGCAGAACGGCGCCGACACGGGCAGCTATCACCGCCAACGGCTCGGGTAAATCAGACATCGAGAACCTTTCGATCGAGAGCGGCGGCTTCGACCGGCGCCGCCTTGCCACTGATCATCCACCACGCGCTCGCCGCGCTCAACAACGCCAGCCCGGCGCACAGCAGCATGACCCAGCGAAAGCCGCTGACAAAGGCTGCGGCCACCGCATGCTTGAGCACCGCTGTGGTCGCCGCATCGAGCCCGGCCGGCAACAAGGCGCCTGCGAGTTTGTCGCGTTCCCCTTGCAAAAATTCCGTGACCGCAGGCGAAGCGCCGACCGCATGCAGTCGCTCCATCAGCGCGGCATCGAACACCCACGCCATGACCACGCCGAACACCGCGATTGCCAGCACCGATGCGGCACGCGACACCGCGTTGTTGACGCCCGACGCCACGCCTGCGAGATCCGGCCCGACCGCGTTCATCACGGTGGTGGTGAGCGGTGCCACGGTGATGGTCATGCCCAGGCCCAACACCACGACGGCCGGGAAGAATCCGGTCCAGTAACTGGCCCCGACGCCCGGCACCGCGAACAGCGCGAAGCCTGCGGCCGCGATGGTCGGGCCGATGACCAGCGGCAAGCGCGGCCCGAAGCGATCGACCAGCTTCCCGGCCCAGCGCGACAGCGCGAACATGATGAGGATGAACGGCAGCAGCGCAGCACCCGCGACGGTGGCGGAGTAGCCCTGCGCCTGGATCATGTTGAGCGGAAAGAAGTACAGGCCGCCGCCGAGCGCCGCATAGAGCAGCAGCGTCAGCAGGTTCGCGCCACCGAAGTTCGCGACCTTGAAAAGACCGAGCGGCAACATCGGCGACCGCAGCCGGCTTTCGACCACGACGAAGGCAACGGTCCCGGCCACGCCGAGCACCAGCGCCGTCAGCACGGCGCGCGAGGTCCAGTGCTGCGTCGGTGCCTCGATGAAGGCGTAGACGATGCCACCCAGCGCCACGGTGGCCAGCAAGGCGCCCCAACCGTCGAGCGCGCCGGCCTTCGGGTTGCGGCTTTCGGGCACGTGGCGCCATACGAGCAAGAGCACGACCACGGCCATCGGCACGTTGATCAGAAAAGCCCAGGTCCACGACAAGCGATCGACCAGAAAGCCGCCAAGCACCGGACCGATGGCCGCAGTGATGCCGCTGAAACCCGACCAGGTGCCGATGGCGCGTCCGCGTTCTTTTTCCGGGAACGACGCGCTGATGAGGGCCAGGCTGCCGGGCACCAGCAAGGCACCGCCGACGCCCTGCACTGCGCGCGCCGCGATGAGCTGATGCACGTCGCCAGCGGCGGCGCAGGCTGCCGACGCCAATGCGAACAGGCCGACACCGATCGCGAAGATGCGCCGCCGCCCGAAGTGGTCGCCCAACGCCCCGCCCACCAGCAGCAGCGCCGCCAGCAGCAGGGCATACGACTCGACGACCCACTGCGCCTGAAAAGCCGTCGCATGCAGGTCACGCTGGATGGCAGGCAAGGCCACGTTGACGACCGTGCCGTCGATGAAGGCCATGCTGGAACCGACGATGGCGGCCGCCAGCACCCAGGGCCGGGAGGCCGGCGGGCATGGCGTCGTATCGGACTTGCCGATCTGCGTCATCGGCCCAGACTCTACTTGCCGCGAGTGCGCAGCACGCTGAACACGCCGGCCAGCGCGGCGCATGCGGCTGCTACCGCCAGGGCGATGACCTGGCCACGCCCTTCGTGCGGACCCCACGCACTGAAGATGGCGGCCAGCATGACCGCGCCGAGCGTTTGCCCGGTCAGGCGCGCGGTACCCAGCATGCCGCTCGCGGCACCACTTCGTTGCGGCGGGGGCGAGGTCACGATGGTGTGGTTGTTCGGCGACTGGAACAGCCCGAAGCCGGCACCGCACAGCGCCATGCGCCACACGATGTTCAGGTTGGAAGGATCGGCCGGCAACGCGGCCAGCAGCGCCAGGCCCAGCGCCATCAATGCCATGCCGATGCCGCCGAGCAGACCGTCCGGGACGCGGCCGATCAGCCGCCCCGCGACGGGCGCAGCCACCACGATGGCGAGCGGCCAGGCGGTGATGAGCAACCCGGCCTCGATGTGCGAACGGTGCAGCGTCTCGAGCAGCATGAAGGGCAGCGCGATGTACGACAGCATCTGCGCGCTGAAGGCGCCGACGGAAGAGCACATCGACAGTGCGAACACCGGAATGCGCATCAGGTCGACCGGGAACAGCGGCACCGCCAACGTGCGCTGCCGCAGCAGGTAGAACACACCCACGACGATGCCTGCCGCGAGCAGGACCCACGCCATCGGGTCGGCGCCCTGCCCGCCTTCGCGCACGCCGAGCCGGTCGGCGCCGATGAAGATCAGCGAGAACATCGCGATGTTCAGGACCACGTCGACAAGCGAAAAGCGCGAGCCCGCGGCCGGCGCCACGCGGTTGGCGGGCAACGACTGCATGCCGAGAAAGAACACCGCGATGCCGAGCGGCACGTTGAGCGCGAAGAGCCACGGCCATGACGCCACCGACAAGATGGCCGCCGCGACCGATGGTCCCGCGACCGAGGCCGTGGCAACGACCAGCGAGTTGATCGCCATGCCGCGCCCCAGCTTGGTCGACGGATAGATGAGCCGAACCAGCGCCGCATTCACGCTCATGATCCCGGCGGCGCCCAGGCCCTGCAGCGCGCGGGCCGCGATCAATGTACCGAGCGAGTTCGACAGCGTGGCACCGAGCGATGCCAGCGTAAAGAAGGCCATGCCGACGAGGTAGACGCGGCGATAGCCGACCAGATCGCCCAGCGAGGCCAGTGGCAGCAGCAACACCAGGATGGCGATCTGGTACGCGTTGACGACCCAGATGGCGTGCGACGCACTGGCGTTGAGTTCGCGCGCGATGCCGGGCAATGCCAGGTTCACGATGGTGCCGTCGAGCACCGCCACCGCGATGCCCAGGATGATCACCATCATGGCGCGGTTGCGTGCCGGCTGGGCCAGGCCATCGCAGAGCTTGGGCGCGGCGTTAAATGCGCCGGACGTGTTGGACGCCACGGCGCTCACAGGGCCTCCTCCATTTTCGGCGCCGTGCGCCAGCCGCCCAGAGTGAGCCAGGTCAGCACCGCAGCGACGAACGCCCCTGCGGCCATGCCCGCGACCATCGGCAACGGTCGGCCATCGGTAAAGAGCCCGACCGCCGCCATCATGAAAGCGCCCGTCAGCATCTGCAGCGTACCGAGCAAGGCCGACGCCGTGCCGGCGATGGCGCCATGCGTTTCGAGCGCGAGCACTCCGGTGGTCGGTATCACCAGCCCCATGAAGCCGCTGGCGATGAAGTACAGCACGATGAGCACCGCCAGCCGGTCACCGCCCGAGGCGAAATAGGCGAACAGCGCCAGCATGACGGTGCCGCAGGCGAGCACGCCGAACTTCACGACCCGCACCAGGCCGAAGCGTTCACCCAGCGCGCCGGTGAATTGCGAGGCAGCGATGAAGGCCGCTGCGTTGACACCGAAGGCCACGCTGTAGACCGCCGGCGACAGGCCGTAGTGGTCGATCATCACGAACGAAGAGTTGGCCAGGTAGACAAAGAAACCGGCCAGCGCGAAGCCGCCGATGAAGACCAGGCCGAGGTAGTGCCGGTCGCGCAGCAGGAGCCAGTACGCACCGAGCGCGCTGCCCAGACTGCTCTCGACGCGCTCCGATGGCGGTCGCGTTTCGTCGAGCTGCATGAACATCATCGCCATGCCCGCGACCGACGCCACCATGACGACCCAGAACACACCGCGCCAGCCGCTGAGTGCGATGACGCCGCTGCCCGCCAATGGCGCGAGGATGGGCGACACGCTGAACACGAGTATCAGCAGCGACATCAGCCGCGCCGCATCCGTGCCGGTGTGCAGGTCGCGCACGATGGCGCGCGGAATCGCCATGCCGGCAGCCGCGCCCAGCCCCTGGATGAAGCGCAGCACGATCAAGGTCTGGATGTCGGTGGCCAGTGCACAGCCGACACTGGCAAGCGCGAACAACGCCAAACCCGCATAAAGAGGAGGCTTGCGCCCGACCATGTCCGACACCGGTCCATACAACAACTGACCGATACCGAGAGACAGGAAGAACGCCGTCAGGCTCATCTGCACGGCACCGATGTCGGCCCCCAGGCTTTGCCCGATGGCCGGCAAGGCCGGAAGGTACATGTCGATGGCGAAAGGACCGATGGCGGAGAGCAGGCCCAGCAGCAGGGCCATTTTCAGAAAACGGGAAGGCATGTTGCGATTGTCGCAATCCCGGTAACCGGTCATTCGATATGGTCTTGTTCGAAAGCATGCTGACGCTGCTGGTCATCGCGTTGGTATTGCTCCAGGTGTCGCGCCGCTGGCCGGTGCCCTACCCGGCCATGCTGGCGCTGGCGGGTGTGGTGGTGGCAGCGCTGCCCTGGGCGCCGGAGATCGGCATCGATCCCTCGCTGGCGCTGGCGTTGTTCATCGCGCCGGCGCTGCTCGATGCGGCGTTCGACTTTCCGCCGCGGCATCTGCGGCGCTACTGGTTGTCGTTGATCTCGTTGGCTGCGGTGCTGGTGCTGCTGACGACCGCGGCCGTGGCCTGGCTCGGTGTCGCGGTGGCCGGCCTGCCGCTGGCGGCGGCCATCGCACTCGGCGCCATCGTCGCGCCACCCGACGCCGCAGCGGCCAGCGCGGTGCTCGCGCGCTTTCAGTTGCCGCGCGCCACAGTCAGCGTATTGAAGGGGGAGAGTCTGCTCAACGATGCGGTCGCGCTGCTGATCTTCAGCGCGGCGGTGGCATCGGTGGCCGCCGGTTCGGCCGGTGCGCCCGCGGCCACCGGCGCGGCTGCGACCACGCCGGTGGCGCTGTGGCTGGCCGTGCCGGGCGGGCTATTGCTGGGCTTCATCATCGGCAAGATCCAGGTGGCCGTGTCTGCACCCCTGGCGGGTTCGCTGGGCGGCACGCTGTCGGAATTCGTCTCGACCTTCGGCGCCTGGGTGCTGGCTGAACGGCTGCATCTGTCGGCCGTCCTTTCGGTCGTTGCGCTGGCGATGACGGTGGCGCGCTATGCGCCCGAGAAGACCGCACCGCGCGACCGGGTGCATTCGTATTCGGTCTGGGACACGACCGTGTTCGTACTCAACGTGCTGGCCTTCCTGATGGTCGGGCTGCAGGCCCGGGGCATTGTCGAGCGGTTGCCTGCAAAGGAGCTGTGGCCGGCGATGGCTTTCGCGGGCGCGGTGCTGTTGGTGGTGGTCGTGGTGCGCATCGTCTGGGTCATGTTCTACAACCGCGTGCTTCACTTCTTCTCCATCAAGCAGGGCGCGCGCAAGGTGCCGACGCTGGCGCAAGGGATGTTGACCTCGTGGTGCGGCATGCGCGGTCTGGTCACGCTGGCCACTGCGCTGGCATTGCCGCAGCACTTTCCGCAACGCGACCTGATCGTCCTGAGCGCCCTGGCCGTCGTGCTCGGCACGCTGGTGCTGCAAGGCCTGACGCTGGCACCGCTGATCCGGCTGCTGCGCTTTGCAAGGGACGAATCGTTCGACCATGAATTGATCGCCGGCCGCATCGCGCTGATCGACGCGGGCAAGGCCAGCGTCGAGAACGAGCGCGGCGATGCGGCCGAGGCACTGCGCGAAACGCTGAAGGCCGACCGCGAGGCCATCGACGCCGGCAAGCACCCGCGCGAAGCCGCCAAGATCGACGACCTGACGCGCCGCAGCATCGCGGCACAGCGCGCCAGGCTTGCAGACTTGCGACGCTCGGGCGAGATGGAAGAAGACGTGTTCCACACGCTGGAAGAAGAACTCGATTGGGCCGAGCTGGCCGCCTCGCCGCCGAGCAGCTTCGAGCTGGTCGAAGGCTGAACGGGCCGCTGACTCGCACTACGGCGTGGTTGAGCGCTCCAGCGTGCGCTTCATGATGGCGGACGCCTCTTCGACCATCGCGTTGAGCGAAGTGGTGAGCGTGTCGGGCAACACGTCGGTGATCCAGACGATCTGGCAGGTGGCTGGTCCGGTCTGAAACACCTGAACCGAAGCGTTGTGGTGTGCCGCGCGGCTGCCCACGGCCGAGTACGCCAACCGGTGCGCCGCGTCATCGACCGCCAGGATGATTTCGCGCGCCACCACGCCGTTGGCGAAAGTGACGATGCGCGCCTTCGGTTCCAGTTTGACGTCGACGACGAAACCGGGCACCAGCCGCTCGTGCACCACCTCCCAATCGCGCACCGCCTCCCAGACTTGCTGGGCCGGAGCCTGGATATCGATTTGCTTGTAGATGGATGCCATGCGCGCATTCAACCTCAAGGCAGGTTGAAAAGCGAGTCCATTCTGTTCGCTTGCGCACAATCGGCATGAAGCATCGTCAGCCACAGCAGTGCACATTTCAAACCTCAGACTCGAGGCAATTGCCCGCTGACCACTTCCTTGACGACCGACCACAGTTGCACCGCCGCAGGGTTGGTCGTCGCACCGTCTCGGTGAAGCGAGACCCGAACTTTGTGCAATCGGGGCAGTCTCAACGCCGCGCTTGCCGATGCAAGCTCTGGCGGGATGTGCGCCGTCGTGCGTGCGGTGACACCCAGCCCGGCCTTCGCAGCGGCCCATATGCCGGACACGCTGGCACTGGTCAGCGCAATCCGCCACGGTCGTCCTGCGCGGTCGAGGGCATCGGTCGCCGCCTGACGAAACCCGCAGGGCTGATCGAGCACGAGAAGCGGAACCGCCGCGTCAGCACCCAACGAAAAATTCGGGCTCGCGATCCACTGCACGGGCAGGCTCGTCAATATTTCTGAAGTTGCCGTGTCCGCGTCGCCGAAGGCGAGAACCAGATCCAGATGGTCCGACTTCAGCGCGGACAGCAACACCGGGCTGCGATCCACAGTCACGGCAATGCGCACAGCCGGATACGCTCTTGCAAACTGGGCGAGAGCCTGCGGCAGCCAACTGTCCGCAAAGTCCTGCGGCATGCCGAATCTCACTTCGCCCGCCAGATGCACGCCTTGCACGGCGAGCAATGCGTCCCCATTGATCTGCAGCATCCGCCTGGCAAACCCGACAAGCAGTTCGCCCGCCTCGGTCAAGGCCTGCTGGCGCCCGGACTTGCGGAAGAGCTCGGCTCCGACTCGTTCCTCCAATGCCTTGATCTGAAGGCTGATGGCACCTGGAGAACGATGAAGCTGAGCGGCGGCTTTGCCGAAGCCGCCGAGGTCGACAGCAGCCACCAGCGTTTGCAGAAGCGATAGATCCAAGAGCATGCGTAAGAAATTCTAAACTGTTAACGATAAACAAATCGTTTGTTTAAACGTTCCGGCAGACCTAGATTGAGATCCTTCTCTCACCGCCCAAGGAAACGCCATGCTGGCTATGCAATACGGTTTTGATTTTCCCGACGACTTCGATCTGGACTCGGTCCGCAAACGCATCTCGGAGATCGGTGCGCGCTTCGACGGGCTGCCGGGCCTTCACCTGAAAGCCTTTTTGGTGGCGGCATGCTCGGGCGCCGCGCCCAACCGCTATGCACCGTTTTATCTGTGGAACGACCCTGCAGGGATGACCGCTTTCCTCATGTCTGACTCGTTCCGTGCGGTTGCGGCAAAGTACGGCCGGCCCAAGGTGCGGTCGTGGAGTCCAATCGCCCACCAGCATGGCCCTGCGCGCGCAATGACGCCGACGTTCGCCACGCAGCAATTCATCGACTTGCCGCCGAACACAGACCTCGTCGCGCTCGCAGCTACGGAGCGAGACGCTGCCGGGCTGATGGCCGGCGCGTCGGGATTGCACACCGTCTTCGTGGGGCTCGACCCGCATGCCTGGCAGCTGACCCGCACGGCGCTTTGGTCCAGCGCACTGCAAGGCATCGCCGACGCACGAACGTTCGAGCTGCGTTACCTGGCGACAGGTAGCGGGTATTGACTGCACAAATTCGGCTGCAGCACTACCGACTCCGTCATCACGGTGATTTCGTCGCAGCCCCGCTTCGAGAGGCTTTCGCCTACGAGCCGGCGAGCCGGAAAGCCGTCGGTTTGTCGTTGTCATCCGCGATGATTCAGTGATGACACAAACGTATTCGATCGAAGAAGGAACGGCTCACCCGCTGGGCGCCACTTACACCGGCCACGGCGTCAACTTCGCGCTGTTCACCGCGCATGGAACCAAAGTCGAGGTCTGCATCTACGACGAGGCCGGCATCGAGGAGTTGGCCCGCATCACATTGCCTGAATACACCGACGAGGTCTGGCACGGCTTCGTGCCCGGCTTGCAGCCCGGTGCCCGTTACGGCTACCGCGTGCACGGCCCGTACGAGCCTGAACAAGGCCACCGCTTCAATCACCACAAGCTGTTGATGGACCCGTACGCCAAGGCGCACATGGGCGAGCTGAAGTGGGGGCCGGAACTCTTCGGCTACACCGTCGGCCACGAAGATGCCGACCTGAGCTTCGACGAGCGCGACAGTGCGCACATGGTGCCCAAATGCGTGGTGGTCGATTCGCACTTTCAGTGGAAGCAGACCCGAAACGTTCGAGTCCCGTGGGACCAGACCGTGTTCTACGAAACCCACGTGCGCGGCTTCACCATGCGGCGGCCCGACGTGCCCGAGCACATGCGTGGCACCTTCGCCGGCCTTGCGCAAGACGGTCCTATCAAGCACATCCGCGAACTGGGCGTGACCAGCGTCGAGCTGTTGCCGATCCAGATGTTCCTGAACCAGCCGTTCCTCACGGATAAGGGCCTCACCAACTACTGGGGCTACGACACGATGGGCTTCTTCGCGCTCGACCAGCGCTACATGGACGGGCCCAACATCGACGAGTTCAAGGCGATGGTCGACCGCTTCCACGAGAACGGGCTCGAAGTGATCATGGACGTGGTCTACAACCACACGCCAGAAGGCAATGAGCTTGGCCCGACGCTGTCTTTCAAGGGCATCGACAACGCGAGCTATTACCGGCTGATGCCGGGCGGTGGTGCAGACGGCAACGGCGCTGAAGGCCCCGGTGCGCGCTACTACATCAACGACACCGGTACCGGCAATACGCTCAACCTGAGCCATCCGCGCGTGCTGCAGATGGTGACGGACAGTCTGCGTTACTGGGTGACGGAGATGCGCGTCGACGGCTTTCGCTTCGATCTGGCGACCATCCTGGCGCGCGAGCCGTACGGCTTCGACGAAGGCGGCGGCTTCCTGAAGAGCTGCCGGCAAGACCCGGTGCTGTCGAGTGTCAAGCTGGTGGCCGAGCCATGGGACATCGGCCCCGGCGGCTATCAGGTCGGAGGCTTTCCTCCGGGCTGGGCCGAGTGGAACGACCAGTTCCGCGACAACGTGCGCGCCTGGTGGAAAGGCGACGAAGCGCTGGCGCCCAAGTTGGCGCAGTGCATGTCGGCCAGCGGTGACCGCTTCAACCATCGCGGCCGCCGTCCTTGGGCCAGCGTCAACTTCATTACCGCGCACGACGGCTTCACGCTGGCCGACACGGTGAGCTACAACGAGAAGCACAACGACGCCAACGGCGAAGACAACCGCGATGGCTCCTCGGACAACCGCTCGTGGAATTGCGGCGTCGAAGGCGACACCGACGATGTGGCGGTGCTCGACCTGCGCGCACGGCAGCAGCGCAACATGCTGGCGACCTTGCTGCTGTCACAGGGCACGCCGATGGTGTTGGCCGGCGACGAGTTCGGCCGTACGCAACAAGGCAACAACAACGCCTATTGCCAGGACGACGACATCTCGTGGTTGCACTGGGAAATCGACGAACGTGGTCAGGCGCTCAACCGTTTTACGCAACGTCTGACGAAGCTGCGTAAAGAATTGCCGGTGCTGCGCCGCGGACGCTTCCTGTCAGGCGACGTCAAGGAAGAGACGCAGCTCAAGGACGTGACGTGGCTCGCGCCCGATGGTGCCGAGATGGATTCGGGCCACTGGGACGACCCGCAAACGCGTTGCTTCGGCATGCTGCTCGAAGGCACCGCGCAAGCTTCTTCGATCGCGCGGCCCGCCGACGATGCGACCGTGATGATCATGATCAACAGCTGGCAAGACGCGATCGAGTTCAAGCTGCCGGCGCGTGCCGACGGTGTGCATTGGTCGCGCCTGATCGACACTGCACTCGACCCGCAGGAGCCCGAGGACTTCGAGCCAGAGGCGATCTACACGGTCACGGGAAGGTCGATGCTGCTGTTTGTCGCTGCCGGTGAAAAGCAGTCTGCGAACGCGGTCGCGGCGCTCGTCGCATCGCTCTGACGATGGTGCGGTGACTGAGCGTCGGTACAAGATGCACCCATGGCACGCGACGTACTCCTCACCTTCAACCCTGGCTCATCGACGATCAAGCTCGGGCTCTTTGCGATCGAAGACGGCAAGGCGCGAGCGTTTGGGCAGGGTGCAATCGATCTCCGGCACAAGCCGCTGTCGCTGAAGATCGAGGAGGCGAATCGACCGCTTCAGGTGACCTTGAAGTCGCACGCCACAGAGGACCTGCACGACGTTATCGATGAAACGCTCAGCTGGCTCGCGAGCCATTTCCAGTCCGACAAGCTCTTGGCTGTTGCGCATCGCGTGGTGCATGGCGGCGATCGTTTCGACGGGCCGACGAAGATCTCTGACGACACGCTGGCGGCCATCGATGCGTTGTCGTCTCTCGCCCCGTTGCATCAGCCGCAGAGCCTGCGTCTGATTCGCGCGGTGCAAAAGCTGCGTCCTGACTTGCCGCAAGCCGCGTCGTTCGACACGGCGTTTCACCGCACGCAAAGCGACCTGGTGCGTCGCTTCGCCCTGCCCCGCGATCTGTTCGACCAGGGTGTCAAGCGCTACGGTTTTCACGGGCTCTCGTACAAGTTCATTGCCGGCCAACTGGCACTGAACGGCGATGGCGACGTGGGCGATATCGGCGACCGCGTCGTCGTCGCCCATCTGGGCAGCGGCGCGAGCTTGTGCGGCCTGGAGAACGGCATCAGCCGCGATACCAGCATGTCGTTCTCGACGCTCGACGGCATTCCGATGGCGACGCGCCCCGGTGCGCTCGATCCCGGCGTGCTGCTGCATCTGCAGAAGGAAAAGCGCATGTCCCTCGACGCGCTCGAAGACATGCTCTATCACCGCTCCGGATTGCTCGGCGTCTCCGGCATTTCAGAGGACAGTCGCGAGCTTGTCGCCAGCGATGCACCGGAAGCACGTCAGGCCTTGGCACTGTTCGCATTGCGCGTTGCGCGCGAGATGGCGGCGATCGCCACCACCCTCGGCGGCCTGGACGCCATCGTCTTTACCGCCGGCATCGGCGAACATCAGCCGAGCGTTCGCGCGGCCATTGCGGCGCATCTCGGCTGGCTGGGAGTGCGCGTAGACGCCGAGGCGAACAACGCACACAAGCTTCGCATCGACGCACCCGACAGCGAGATCTCGCTTCTCGTCATGCACACCGACGAAGAACATGTGATCGCCGACGAGGCATGTCAGGTGCTATTTCATATAGAAGTGAGATAGCGGCTAAAAAGTCCATTTGGCGCTGACTCGCGCACTGCGCGGTTCCATCGGATGCACATGCCGGTCGTTCACGCCGCCGTTGCACGATCCGCTGACGACCTCGCCGCTGGTGCACGACGCGTAGTAATACTCGATGTCGTTGCCCTTCTTGCCCGCGATGTTGAACACGTTCAGCCCGAGGGTCAGGTGCTTGTTTACCGCGTAGCTGGTCCCGAAGTTCAGTAGCGTGGTGGAGCGTGAGCGCACCGTATTGAGCGTATCGAGCGCGCGTGGCCCGAGGTAGCGCAGCCAGAGCGACGCGGTCCACGGCCCATCGATATAGGTGACGCCGGTCGCCAGCACGCGCTCCACCGCGTTGTCGACGTAGTTGCCCTCACCTTCCGGCGCGATCCCTTTGAAGCGGGCGCGTGACAGGGCGGCGTCGACCTCGAAGCGAAAGGCATTGTTGAGCTTCCACTTCAGCGTCGCCTCGATGCCGCGACGGCTGCTTGCCCGGCCCGGCTCGGTCGAGCCTGCGTCGCCGACATAGACCAGCTCCGAGTCGAGGTCGAGTTTCCAGAGCGCCACGGTCGTCGTCAGGTCTTCGTTGGGCTGAAAGCGCCAGCCGAGCTCGGCGCCCTTGCCCTTCACGAGCGCGGGCACGCGGTCTGCAGCCTGGCCGGTCTGCGGATCGACGCTGATGGTGGCGCCACGCACATCGTTGCTGTGAAAGCCGACACCTGCGTTCAGATAGAACTCGTGCTGTGGCGTGAGCGTGAAGATCAACCCCGCCTTCGGGCTGGCCAGCGAGTCGTGTCCCTTGCCACTGTTGAGCGGACCGTAGACCGGCTCGCGGCCCTGCACGTCGTAACGCAGCGTGTCCCCGCGCAGCCCCACGTAGCCGCGCCAACGGTCGCTGAAGTACACCAGCTGCTGCGCGTAGATCGAGAACAGATCCTCCGAGACCTTGTCGTCTCGCACTGTCGACAGCCGTTGCCGCGCTTCTGTGTTGTAGAGCCCGACCTCGCCGATGCGGTCGCCACGCCACGAGGCGCCGAAGGTGAGCACGCCGTCGAGCGAGCCGATCTTGTTGGGCATGACATGCGAGGCTTGCGCGCCGAAGATGTTGCGCCGGTCGGTCTGCTCGAACTGGTCGCCGTTGACCGGGTTGTTCAAAAAGTAGGTGAAGTCGGAGAACAGCTTGAAGCGATAGGCGATGGCATAGGCGCTGACGTTGGTCTCGCCTGCGGCCGTCTTGTTGAACCACTTGCCCGACAGGCTGACGCGCTGGGTTTCGCCGCCATCGGTTGGGTTGAGCGAGCCGAAGCGCGGCAACGCGCCGCTGTCGATCAGGCGCTCCGGCACCTGGTCGGTCGAGGTCCAGCGACTCTTGTAGGCCATGCCGGTGATGCTGAAGCCTTGCGTCGGCGAGCCCTGCGAATAGCGCAGCACCGCGTTGGCCTTCTTCAGGTCTTCCGACACGTTCCATGGGCCGTCGTTGCCAACGAGCTCGACGGCGCCGAGCCAGGTCTGGTCACCCACGGTGCGTGAGCCGGCGGCCAGCAGGCGCTTGTAGTTATTCGAGCCGTAGCTGATCTCGGCGAACGGCGCATCGAGTGCACTGAAGTAATCGAGCGACGCGCTGCCCGCTAGCGAGAAGTCTCCGCCTTCGGCAAAGTAAGGTCCTTTGCGGTACTTCACGCCGGACACCAGTTCGGGGATGAGGAAGTTGAGGTCGGCGTAGCCCTGTCCGTGGCCGTGCGTCGGCATGTTGACGGGCATGCCGTCCAGGCTCACGGCGAAGTCGGTGCCGTGGTCAAGATTGAAGCCGCGCAGGAAGTACTGGTTGGCTTTGCCGTCGCCGGAGTGCTGGGTGGCGACAACGCCCGGCACGGCTTCCACGATGTCGCCGGGGCGCAGTTTCGGTCGCGCCTGGAATACTTGGCGCTCGGCCGCACCTTCGCTGGCACTGTCGGCCGCGCCGATGGTGGCGTCTCGCGGGCCGCGCACTTCGATTTCTGGCAGATGGCTGTCTTGCGCCATTGCGGGTCCTCCGAGCAATGACAGTGTGCCGAGCGTGGCGCTGAAGACGCGAGAACGGCAATTGGAGCGCGTCAGTGTTTGGATTCGAGCCATGCGAATCTCCTCTTGTTTGGGTGGGTTGGTTGCCATTGGAGTGCGCGTGGCGATGCGCAGCGTCGCGCGATACTCGTCGCGAGCTTCAGAGCGGTAGAGGTTTCAAACGGCGCCGCCGCGCTCGGCGGGACGCCCGACTGTCGTCAGTCGTTCAGGTCGACAGTGCCTGCGGCGGCCGCTCGATGCGCCACGGGTCGGCGCTGCCCGGTGCAACCGACCGTGCGACTCTCCAAGCCTTGCCGAATGCTTCGGGGGGTGGAGGCAAATCGACGTCGTTGCTGGCCGCCATGAACACGAACGACGCACTGGCTTGCGCCGTGTCGGTCGAGTCACCGCGGTCGGCAAAGTCGGAAGCGTCGTCCAGAATCACGCTCGTGTCGTCGAGCTGGTGATGATGCCGGAGGCCGAGTGCGTGGGCATACTCATGAGCCTCAGCCTGGGCTTCAGCGCGGTCATGCGGATGGCTGCGCGCATTGCTGTACTGCATGCGCCGAAAGTCGCGCCAGCCACTCATCGAATCCTTCGCGTCGCTTGCGACGATTCTTTCAGTGACCTCCGCGCGGTGGGTGTGCCGCGCCCCCAACATCGCCGTGACCGCAGCCGAGACGGCTTGCAGCGGAAGGCTCACCGCGAGGATCGCAACGACCAGCCACTGAAGCAGCCGAAACGCTTCGCCCAACGTTGCCAGCCCTCTGGGAAGAGCTGGCAACGCGTGGCAAAGTCTGGCTTGCGGAGTTGGCATGGAGCGAAAAATGCTATTTGAATCCAGACTTGGTACGCGGGGAACATGCCGGCGGATTCAATCGCTCTGCGACGGTAACGGGACGGTAACGCGAAGTCAGGCGAAGTCAGGCGAAGCAAGTCGGAGTCGCACCGGAATCGACTTTGCAGCCGGCACCTTGCTTTGCTCGGCGTGGTGAGCGAGCGGAATCAGCGGATTGCATTCCGGGTAATAGCCGGCGACGCAACCAGCCGGGATGTCGAAGCCGGTGATGCGCAGTCCTGGCACCTCGCGCGTGTGCCCGTCGTCGACAGCGGTCGACGCGGTCACGATCGCGCCTTCGGCCAGCCCGAGCCGGTCGATGTCGTCGCGGTTCATCAACAGCACCTTGCGCGTGCCGTACACACCGCGAAAGCGATCGTCCAGGCTGTAGACGGTGGTGTTGAACTGGTCGTCGCTGCGCATGGTCATGAGTCGCAGCACGTCGGGGTCGGTCTCCGGCGCGTCGGGGTCGGCAACCAGGCTCTTCACGACCATGAAGTTGGCCTTGCCGCTGCTGGTCTTCCAGATGCGCTCCCGTGCCGGAATCGGCCGCTGAAAGCCGCCGGGAATGCGAAAGCGCTGCTCGAAGTCCCGGAAAATTTCCGGGTACGTGGCCTCGATGGCGCTGCGCACCCGCCCGTAGTCGGCGACCCAGTCTTGCCAAGGCACCATCGGGTTGGGCGCGAGCGTCGCCTGCGCGATGCCGGCAATGATCGAGGCCTCCGAACGAAGGGTCGACTCGGCCGGCTCCGCAACGCCTTTGGAGGCGTGGATGAAGCCTGTCGAGTCTTCGAGCGCCACGGTCTGCTCGCCGCTCGCCTGCCGATCGATCTCGATGCGGCCCAGGCACGGCAGCAGGTACGAGACCTCGCCGTGGATCAAGTGACTCCGGTTGAGCTTGGTCGCCACGTTGACAGTCAATCGTAAGCGACGCCAGGCCGCCTCGACACGCTCCGTCTCCGGAACCGCCCGCACAAAGTTGCCGCCCAGCCCGATGAAGGCGCGAACCGACCCGTCGATCACACCCTCGCAGGCCTCTACGGTGTTCAGCCCCTTGGTGCGCGGCGGCTCGAATGCGTACAGCGCGGCCAGCTTGTCGAGCGGCGCCAGCGCCGGCTTCTCCGTGATGCCGACCGTGCGCTGGCCCTGCACGTTCGAGTGCCCGCGCACTGGGCAAATGCCTGCGCCCGGCCGGCCGATGTTGCCGCGCAGGAGCAGCAGGTTCGACAGCATCTGCACGTTCTGCACGCCCTTGCGGTGCTGTGTCAGGCCCATGCCGTACACCGCGATCACGGCGTGCGCTTTGGCATAGACCAGCGTTGCCTGCTCGATGTCGTCGCGCGTGAGTCCCGACTCCTTCTCGATCCCGGCCCACGAGGCTTCGCGGACCGTTGCCGCGAACATCTCGAAGCCGCTGGTGTGCTCCGCCAAGAAGTCGACATCGAGCACGCGCTTGATGCCAGCGAGCCTTGCGATATCGTCCATCGCGATGAGCGACTTGCACATTCCGGTGAGCACTGCGATGTCACCACCGATCTTTAGCTGGTGGTACTGCGTGCTGATCTTCGTCTCGGCCAGTGTCAGCATCTCTATCGGCGACTGTGGATTGGCGAAGCTCACCAGCCCGCGTTCGCGCAGCGGGTTGAAGGTGACGATCGGCACGCCGCGTTTGCGCGCGTCTTGCAGCTGATGCAGCATGCGCGGACTGTTGACGCCCGTGTTGTGGCCGAAGAAAAACATCGCGTCGGTCTGCTCGAAGTCGTCGAGCGTGACAGTGCCCACTGGCACGCCGATGGTCAACGGCAGCGCGACCGATGTGCTCTCGTGGCACATGTTCGAGCTGTCGGGCAGGTTGTTGTTACCGTACAGCCGGGCCAGCAACTGGTACATGTAGCTGGCCTCCAGCGAAGCGCGACCTGAGGCGTAGAACACAGTCGACTTCGGGTCTTCGGCGCGCAACTTTTTAAGCTCGACGCCGATGTCGGCATAGGCATCTTCCCAACTGACTTCGAGGTAGCGATTGGTGGCGGAGTCCCATCGCATTGGCACCGTGAGACGGCCGCCGACTTCGAGTTCGTGGTCGCTCCAAGTTTCCAACTCGGTCAATGTGTGTTCTTCGAAAAACTTTGCCGGCATGCGCTTGCCGGTGAGTTCCCAGGCGGTCGCCTTGGCGCCGTTCTCGCAGAACTCGGCGAGGTGCGGCTTGGACGGCTTGGCCCAGGCACAGCTCACGCAAGAGAAGCCGCCGGGCTTGTTTTGAACGAGCAGTGCTTTGGTTCCGGCGACCAGGGCTTCTTCCCGAATCAGGTAGGTCGTCACTGCCTTGACGGAGCCCCAGCCGCCCGATGGATGGTCATTGGGCTTGAATTCGGGGACTGCGCTCATCGGGGACTACCTTTTTGAAACGGCCGGTGCCGCAACAGGCATCGATGTCTCGAAAGGTAGTCAAGGGAAGCGGCTTGTCAGGTAGGGTAGACGGACCGCGCTTTGTAAGACTGAGGGATGCTATTGCTGCTACGGCTCTTGCGCGAGCCATGTGACGGTACGCGCCAACACTTATCGCGAATGACGACGACCCACAGGTATGGGCGAGGACAAGAAGACGGCGCGTTGACGATGCGCTCGTGCGGGGCTCAGGCCGGCGCGGTGCACTACTCCGCTCATGTCCCCCGGCTTCGCCTCCTCCTTTACTTCGCTGCGCAGTACAACCCACCGGCCTGAGCCATGTGAGGGCCGCGGTTGATCGGGGTGTGCGACCGGCAGCTTCGGGCCCGAAGCAGACATCCACGATGCCCGAAAGCAGACGTCCGTCAGGGCCATGGCGCCACTACCCCTGAGCTTTCGCCCACCGCTTGTGCAGTGCGAAGCTACGATGCCGGGTCCGTTGCTCGTACTGTCGTCCGCGACCGATGGCTTCAAGCCTCGTCGCGATTACGGAGTCGATTGGTGCGCCTTGCTCCAGCCACCCGACCGCAAGCGCGGGCCAGTAGTCGGTCGGCCAGTTCAGCGCACCGAGAAGAATCTCGCTTGCAGGCATCGAACCGGAGTACGCCGAGTACGGCGACTCCAGCGCCGGTAGAAAGCGAATGAACTCGGAGTCTGATGACATGGCTTAGTGGCTGCCCTTGGCCGACTGTATACGGTGACGCCGAACGGGCATTCGTGCCCATCGCAGCTGTCCGGTGCCTGAAAGCGGACGTTGGGCTAGTGCTTGCGAAACTTCCACCAGGAACGTCTGGCGGGGGTGCTTGTCGCAGGCTCCGAGCCCTCAGGTTCAAGGCGCCAGAAGCCATACGGGTTCTTAAAGAGTGATGAAGCGTCGTACAGCACGCCCTCGTCTTCTAAGATCCTGTAGACGGGAGCGTCCGAAGCCACAGAAAAGGTTTGGCCAGTACGGATGTCCGCTTTCTCAGCGAAGGCATAGAGTGTGAAGGCCCGAAGTAACTCGACAGGGTCTTCCGTGCCATCTGCTGCGGTGACCACGTCCTTCAGGCCAAGATTGTGCATACCGCACGAGTAAACGTCAGTGCCGGTGAGGTACAGGACGCAAGCTTCGTGAACACTGAAAAGATGCAGATCACCGCAGAACCTGCGCCACGTCTCTGGGCTATGCGCAAGGCCCGTACTCTCGACCTTGACGCCAAACCCTCCCGCATCTAGCAGCGCACGCGCGGCGTGCATCAACGGAGCAAAGTTGGTCTCTGAGCCGCCGTGACCGATTAGATAAATGACAGAATTGTGGTTCTCAATGCGCGTCATTTCATCGGTTTGCCCCCAGTGAGGGCCAGCCACCTTGAAAGCAAACAACATTCTCTCGTCGCGAGCTTCCATCTGAAGCTCGCATGAGGTGCTGGTCTTCATGTCCATCAACAACATGCCAGCGAAAATATAGCCCGTGTTTGCCTTGACGAGTTGCCTCGTCAGGTCCGCTCTCTCTACCCAAGGGCCGGGGATGCATAGCACGGCCTCAGGAACGGCAACGCCATCTTTCATTCAGTGCTTTCTTTTAAACTGTTTGGTGTGGATGTCCGTTCTTGGCCGGAAGCGGCGTTGAGATTCATCATCATCTTCTGACTGGCCAGTGCGGCCTCATCTGTTCTCGCCAATGCCCGTAGAGGGCGTTCCATACAACCTCGACGTACGTGTCGTCGTCCGTTGCAGACGATGGCTGAGGAAACCAATCGATGAAGGAGCCCATGCCACCGCCTGCAAATGGCGCCAACGCGCCCGCCACGCCGGGAGCATCGCGCGCCTCCATTGCATGAAGGACTGCGTCCAGCCGCTCAAGCCAACCGCTTGAGTGGCCGTGAATCTCGCAGAACTTGCGAATGGCGCGCGTCGTCGCTAGCTGGCCTGCCGTGAACTTCAAAGTGGTTGACTGCATCATGTTCCCATGAAGGTATCGAATTTGGCCCATCCAGGCGGGCGATTCTGAACGAGCCTCGAAGGTCCGGTCTTGGCCGACAGTAGCCAAGCAATTCGCTGTCATGAAGTTTTATCTTTGGGGTATCGACTCCCCGGCATGGCCCCCCCGCTGCCGGCGTCGCCAAAGGGGTGGCCGTTGACGAGTGCCACAAATGCCTCTCCAACTTCGATCAGCAGATTTGTAGGGATACCGGCGGTCCAACGCCCGCTTGCTATCCCCATGAGGTTCAGCGCGTTCTTGTCGATCAAGCCAGTGTTTTCGCGAAGTGCTTCAAGCAACGATGCAATCGCGCTTAGAACTACCTGTCGCCCTTCCTCAGTGGCGGTGTCAACGTCAAGGGAAAGCATTGATGAGCCTGAAATGAAGCCGCGCGATGCAAGGAGCCAGTCATCGCGAATTCGATGAGCCAATGAGTACTGTTCTTGCGAATCTTCAATGTGAAGAGCTGCAAATCGCAAAAAGAGCTCAAGGATGGAATCGTTCATCCAAAAACCCTTGCCATTGATACTGACAAATGACGTGGACATATGCAGTTCCCGAATCCGTGAAGTCCTTGCTTTTCGCGTTTGGAGGGTTAGCGCTCTGGACCGCGCTTGCCGCGGAGGACGGATCCAAACGCAATCAAAATCACTTCAAGCGGTCGGACAACTCAACTGCTGACCCAATCTATTCGACGCAGAAGTTACCGCCGTGAGCGTTGCCAAGATCACTTCGAGCAATCGTGTTGTATGACCGGTTCTGGCCCGATTGCCGCCTACGACTCGCGTCGAGCAAGGCCAAGGAAAATGCCAAGGCCAACCATCGTTCCACCTGAAAACCGAGTCAGCCATCGAGCGCGTGCTGCACGCGCGGCTCCTGAGTCAAGAAGCTTCTGGGCTGCGAATACGGCGACGACATCTACGGCGGTGTTGAGAGCCACGCAGACGCTGCCAAGCATTGCCAGCTGCGGAATTAAGGGCTCTGATTGCAAGGCGAACTGTGGAAGAAATGCGAGGAAAAAGAGCGCAGTCTTAACGTTCAGAACCTCGACCACGATGCCTTCGAGAAACGCGCGATGTACACCCTTCGAGCCGCTGACCTCAACGCCCTGCGCAGTCCTGTCCCTGCTCATGAGTATGCGAATGCCGAGGAAGACAAGGTAAGCCGCGCCGATGTACTTGATCACATTGAAGGCCATTGCTGACTGCGCAACCAAGACTGACAGGCCGAGAGCTGCAGCCAGGACGTGCGCCATTCCGCCGACGCCAGTGCCTAAGCACGAGGCCAGACCTTCACGGCGGCCGCGGGACACCGTCCGGGCCACCACATATGCGATACCCGGGCCGGGCGTAATCGCAAGAAGGAAAGCGGCTAACAAGAAGGTGACGAGCGACATTGATTACCTTGAATATTCGTATGGCTTCGATCCTGATAGGTCTGCTCCTGGCCCGATTGCGGTCTTAACCCACCGTCGTTGATATGCGCCTACGGCGCCAGCCCAGCCTCACCGTGAACCCTTAAACCTTCGGCGGCTCCGTCTTGATCGGATGCCCCCCAAACTCATTCCGCATCGCAGCCAGCAGCTTGTCGGTGAAGGAGTCGTCGTCGCGCGAGCGCAGCCGTTCGAGCAACGACAACGTGATGACCGGCGCAGCCACACCCAACTCGATTGCCTCGTTCACGGTCCATCGCCCTTCTCCCGAATCGGCGACGTACGGGGCAATTCCGGCCATGGTCGGGTTCTTGCCGAGCGCGTCGGTCGTGAGGTCGAGCAGCCATGAGCGCACGACGCTGCCAGTGCGCCAGATCTCGCCGACCTGGTGCAGGTCCAGCGCGAAGTCGGTCTTGTGCTGCAGGATCGAAAAGCCTTCGGCGTACGCCTGCATCATTCCGTACTCGATGCCGTTGTGAACCATCTTGGTGAAGTGCCCCGAGCCGACCGGCCCGACACGGCCCCAACCCGCATCCTTGCCAGGCGCCAGCGTTTCGAAGATCGGGCGCAGCGCAGCGACCACCGCTTCGTCGCCGCCGATCATCATGCTGTAGCCCTCTTGCAGACCCCACACGCCACCGCTGGTGCCGCAGTCGACATAGGCCAGTCCTTTGCCGGCGTACGCCATCGCGCGGCGCAGCGTGTCTTTGTAGTTGGAGTTGCCGCCATCGATGACGGTGTCGCCCGGTGCCAGTAACGCGAGCAATGCATCGACGGTGTCGTCGGTGATTTTGCCGGCCGGCACCATCAGCCACACGACGCGCGGAGCCTCCAGGCTCCGAACGAGCGACGCGAGCGCATCGGCCGATGTCGCGCCCTTGGCTTCGAGCGCGGTCCGTGCCGCAGCATTCGGGTCGAAGCCGACGACGTGATGCCCGCCGCGCAGCAAGCGTTCTGCCATGTTGGCGCCCATGCGGCCGAGGCCGATCATTCCAAGCTTCATCGATGTGCTCCGTTTCGTTTTGTTCAACCGCGCTTGGGGATAGCGAGGCCGGCGGCCACAGCCGGACGCGCCACGAAAGCAGCCAGCACGCGCGCCACGTTCGGGAAATCGGTGAAGCCGACCAGCTCGCCAGCTTCGTAGAAACCGACCAGGTTGCGCACCCACGGAAAGATCGCGATGTCGGCGATGGAGTACGCGTCGCCCAGCATCCAGTCGCGGCCCGTTAGGCGTTTTTCGAGCACGCCGAGCAGCCGCTTCGACTCGGCTGCATAACGATCGCGCGGCCGCTTGTCTTCGTAGTCCTTGCCGGCAAACTTGTTGAAAAAACCGAGCTGCCCGAACATCGGTCCGATGCCGCCCATCTGGAACATGACCCACTCGATGGCTTCGTAGCGGCCGGCCGCGTCCTGCGGGATCAGCTTGCCGGTTTTCTCGGCGAGGTAGAGCAGGATGGCGCCTGATTCGAACAGGCCGAGCGGCTTGCCGCCCGGTCCATCGGGATCGAGGATGGCTGGGATCTTGTTGTTCGGGTTGAGCGACAGAAACTCCGGCGACATCTGGTCGTTGGTTTCGAAGCTGACGAGATGCGGCTCGTAAGGCAGCCCGATTTCCTCCAGCATGATCGCGACCTTGACGCCGTTGGGCGTCGGCAGCGAATAGAGCTGAAGGCGGTCGGGATGCGCGGCTGGCCACTTCCTGGTGATCGGGAAAGTTGAAAGATCGGTCATATGCGGAGGGTTTCGAAAAAGATGGGCCGACGCTGAGTATCTCCGCGATACCCCAGAAAATCCTGCGGCGGGCAGGTCCGGCAGCACCGGCTTTTGCAGCCCATGTGTCGGGCAGCACACGATCTTTTCGGATCTCTGCTAAAAAAGTTCAGCGCTTGCATCAGCCATCCCGTCGGACCAACGCGCTTTCAAAAACCTTTCGTTGATTTGTCCTTGCCATGATGTCTTTCACAAGTCGAGCGCCCGGCCCGCGGCGCATCGAATCAGGCGTCGTGCGCCGCTCGAAGGCCCGAAGCTTTGCGTGGGCGTTGAGTCTCTTTGCCGGTGTCGGGCTGGCCCCGCCGGCGAT